>NZ_JBFRTQ010000001.1:0-29003 GCF_041474195.1 Vibrio sp. 10N.222.52.C3
CATTAAAACAATGGCCGACACGCCTAACAACATGCCGCCGAAAAAAGCATCCCAAGGAATCAAACTAAGCACAAACCTCTCCTATCCACAAACATCATAAACTCATAACCCTATAAATTAGAGTTTACTAATAAATATAAATTAGTCAATGCTAATGTACTGCGAGTATGTGTCGTTTTGTAAGTCTGGAATTAACAAGCGCCCTGCATGAAAAAAGCCCCTAGGCGTTAACCTAAGGGCTTATGATTTAATTCGGTTGTATTGGTTGTATTATGTAAGCTACTTAGTCTTGTTCTTTTCAGCTATCCACTGGGACATATACTTCGTGCTCGCCATGCTGTGGTGTTTGAGCATCGAACCAAAGAAGTTATCCAGTCGATGAGATTCAAGATCCGACTCTAACGCAATCAATCGCTCAATCAATGTGTCGCCCAGTTTATTCTGCTCGTAGTGCGCTTCAAGGATTGAATGACATCGGCTTTGTGCCTTAAGCCACTTCTCTTCATCTTTATAAAGGGCAACTGCAGCTTCAACAAATTCGTCGATATCATCAGCAACCGCACCTGGCCATTGCAGTTCTCCTTGTGGCAACATGCCTTCGCTGCCGATCTCGCTGGTTACATTCGGAGTTTGCAGCTTCATCGCATCGAGTAACTTGCCTTTAATGCCAGCGCCAAAACGTAATGGCGCAACACAAACACGTGCATCTTCCATCACTTCTTGAGCGTCTTTCGCCCAACCTTTGATATGGAAGCCAGTTTTAGGGTTATGCAAAGCGGTTGCTTTTGGCGGCGGATACGATCCATAAATATGAAGTTCAGTGTCAGGTAACTGTTTACGAATCTTCGGCCAAATCTTCTGTAGCTGAAGTACGGCATCCCAGTTCGGTGCGTGTCTAAAGTTGCCTATCGTCATGAAATGCTTACGTTCTTCAAAGCTTTTCGTGCTTTCAGGAAGCGTATTAAGATCAACCATGAACGGCAGATGATGAAGCAGTTTGGGATCGATATTGAACTCAGATTGAAGCAGTTCCATCTCGTAACTTGAAATGATCAACGAAAGATCACAGCGCAAAATCGCGGCAATTTCACGTTTAGCCAAGTCACTGTACAAGTGTGCTTTGGTCAGATCTGTTTCTTTCTTAACCGCTTCGTGTCGAGCATTACGCAGAAACTGTAAGTCTTCCGTATCCAGTAACTTAAAGGCATTCGGGCATACTTTCTCGACACGCCAACCAAACTGTTCTTCCATCATAAAACGGTCAAACATCACAACATCGGGCTGCAGCTCTTCAATGTAATCGTCAAAGCTATCGCAATTTAACTGTATAGATTGGCTTGTGATGCCCTCTTCAGAGAGATCAATCATGTGCTCGGTTTCTTGAGCGGGTGTTGCAAATTCAACTGACCAACCTTGTCTCTTAAATAGACGTAAAAGAGACATCATATGGCTGCCAGCCGCCGATGAATTCGGTTCTGGCCAAACGTAGCCAATTGCTAAAACTTTCTTCAAAATACTTCCTAAGAAATAACAAAAGGGCCACAGAAGCCCCTAATAAAACGTTAATCGAGTTATGCCGCTGATAATAATGGTTCTAAGAACTCAGCGATCAGATTCGTTCACCTACATTGCGAGCTATCATAAGCACTTCATCGGCTGAGTAAAAGTTTGAAATCGTGGTTTCGACTTGAGCGCCCAATGTCGACTGATAGAGCTTTTGTGCAAAGTTATCTGCTCTGGTGGTCACTAATACATGTTTTAGTGTCGAGCCCTGCTCTGATAGCTTCTGCTTCACTTGAGGCAAAGAGTCTAGAATCAGCTTTTTGCCCAATCCTTGCCCCTGAGCACTCGGTAACACAGCAAGTTGTTCTAGCTCCAAAACAGCTTCAGGCCTAAACCCACTCTTTTGAACCCAAATAATGTAGCCGACAATCTCGCCATCGCTTTCAGCAACAAAGTTAAGAAAGCGTGGCGCAGCATTTAAGTTACATTGTAACCAATTTTTTGAGTTTTGCTGTCGAACAAAAGTAGCTTGGTGAACTAAAGCCGCTCCATCGAGGTCGGCTTCTGTCATAAAACGAACTTGCGCCATGCTGCTACTCATTCTCAGAATTAGGACGCGTTTTACAGTGTAAAATGGCTTTCTCTAGAAGTTCTAATGCCGAGCTATCTGCTTCTGGAAGCTTAGCGTCCGATTGACCTAACGGCTCAACACGGCTACCCCACTTAATATGGCCTGCCCCCCAAGTTAAACCGGCACCGAATGCCGCCACAAGAATGTTTGAGTTAGGTTTAACAAAGCCTTGCTCTAACGATTCACACAATGCAATCGGCACAGTCGCAGCCGATGTGTTGCCGTAGTTTTGAATGTTCACAAACGCTTTCTCACGTTCAATGCCCGCCATATCACACAGAGTTTGAATAATTCGGATGTTCGCTTGGTGCGGAATCACAACATCGATGTTTTCAGTTGAGATGCCAGTGCGACTCAATACTGTATGTGCTGCAGCGCCCATTCCTTTCACTGCACGCTTGAAGATCTCTTTACCAACGAAATCAAAATCCCAGTAACCGTTATCAGCAGCAAAGCGGTCCATAGAAGTACCGAATTTTGGTACTGCTAGAATGTCACGGCCCTCTGCGTCACAACCGATTTGAGCTTCTTGTAAACCCACTTGCTCTTCAGTACGTGATAGAACCACAGCGCCAGCGCCATCACCGAATAGAACCGCAGTATCACGCTTGGTCCAGTCGATGAAGAATGAAAGACGCTCTCCACCCACAACGATCGCATTGCGGTAGTTGCCCGCTTGAATCAATCGAGTTGCTGTTTCAACACCGTAGATAAAGCCTGTACACGCTGCATTAAGGTCAAAAGCTGCTGCGCTCTTGATGCCTAAGTTCTGTTGAACTTTAGACGCGGCATTTGGAATAAGAGAGTCTGGACTGCACGTCGCTACGATCACAAGATCGATATCTTCGGCTGTTAAACCAGCACACGCCATTGCATGTTGAGCAGCAACGGTCGCTAGCTCAGAGGTATTTACATGACTGATACGACGATTTTCGATACCAGTTCGAGTACGAATCCACTCGTCAGACGTATCAATGAAAGTGCTTAAATCATCATTGGATAGCACGGCTGGTGGCAGACACTTTCCCCAGCCCGTAATTTCAGCGTAAAATTTTGTCATCATTTACCTGTTTATTGTTTGTTTTTATTTGAGTATCTTATTCTTGTTTTAAACAGTATAAGCGTTCCGTACATGATTCGTAAATCGCGTTAGGCACGGAGACGCAATAAAAAGAGAAAGTTATGTCTACATTCAACACACGTTGCCCTTCTTGCGGTGGCGTAAACCGAGTTCCTTCAGAAAGAATTTCAGAAAGCCCTACTTGTGGTAAGTGCAAAAACGCACTTCTAGACGGTGCACCAATCGAAGGTACGTCACTGAATTTCCAATCAATTTTGAACAGTTCACAGCCTGTCGTTGTCGATTTTTGGGCGACATGGTGCAACCCATGTGTAGGTTTCGCACCTGTATTTAGCGATGTCGCTAAAGAGCGCGCTGGCGATGTTCGATTTGTTAAAATTGATACCGAAGCTCAACAGCAACTGGCGGCTATGTATCAAATCAGAAGCATCCCAACGGTGATGGTGTTCAAGAACGGTCAACGTGTTGATACGATTAACGGTGCACTGCCAAAAGGTCAATTTGATCAGTGGCTTAATCAAGCACTAACTAAGTAATACTATTGGTTAAGCTATTGATTTAGCATTACTTAATTCTAAGTAAGCACACAAAAATAGGTTAGAGAGTCTTACCAAATCAAGACTATCTAACCTACTGTTTTATTTATGGTTATCACTTAACTTCTTGAATAAAACTACAGCTTCGCCTTTCGCTTGAATATTAGATTCTTGCTTGCCAAACCCGTATTGCTGTTTGATTTGATCTGCGACTTTCTCAGCAATCATAATGGTTGGTGCATTGGTGTTTGCCCCAATCAGTGTCGGCATCACAGAAGCATCAATGACTCTCAAATTATCCAATCCATAAACTTTGAGATCTTTATCTACCACAGCTAAAGAATCGCTACTAGGTCCCATTTTACAGGTCCCGATCGGGTGATACTGAGTGTCTGCACGATTGCGAATATCTTGCTCGATAGCCTTGTCATCACTGGCGTCCACAGGGTAGAAAGCATTGCCTCGGATATCATCAAACGCGGAACTCTCTAACATTTGATACTGCTTCTTCCAGCCCTTAATCATGATCTCCATGTCTTCAGGATGACTGAAAAACGCAGGATCGATCTTAGGCGGATCATAGGGATCATTACTATTGAGCGTTACGGTGCCGTAGCTCTTCGGTCGCAATAAGGTGACATGAGAGGTAAAGCCATGACTGGTATGAATTTTTCTAGCATGGTCATCTACAACAGCGACCACAAATACAAACTCTAAATCCGGTACAGCGATATGATCTTCGGAACAGAGAAAGCCTATTCCCTCTGCAAAATTACTGCTCATTTTACCGCGGCGTTCTTTGTGCCATAGTGGTAAGGCTTTGGTCATTTCAGAGGCCATTTGCAGCGAGATACCAAAAGTTTCACGCTTTTCACTGCATTTATACGAATGTACTAAGTCGATATGATCTTGAAGGTTCTTGCCCACTCCAGGTAATTCATGAACCTGTTCGATTCCATGTGTCTCTAGTTCAGTTTGAGCACCGACACCAGACAGTAACAGCAATTGGGGAGAACCAAACGCGCCAGCGGAAAGAATCACTTCTTTGTTGCATCGTATCTGATAACGCTTTCCGCTAGAACCATATTCAACACCAATCGCCTTCTTGCCTTCAAACAAAACCTTATGTGTGGTGGCTTTAGTCACGACCGTGAGATTCGATCGTGAAAGGTTTGGCGTTAAGTAAGCCTTGGCAGCACTGCATCGTTCACCATTCAGCTGTGTTACCTGCGTCGGCATCGCCCCAAACTGAGCAGCGCCGTTAATATCCTCATTGCGAGGTACACCTATCGATTCACACGCCGTTAAATAACGTTCCAACATAGGGCTTGGCGATCTAAGATTGGCCACATTAAGAGGACCACCTTGGCCATGGAACTCATCTTGGTGGACTTCGTTGTTTTCTGCTTTCTTAAAGTAAGGCAAACAGGATTCATAGTTCCAGCCAGCATTGCCCAAGCTTTCCCATCTATCGTAGTCATAGCGATGTCCACGAGCGTACATCATGGCATTGATAGAGCTAGAACCGCCAAGTGTCTTACCTCTAGGCTGATAGCCTTTACGACCGTTCAAACCCGGCTGTTCAACCGTTTCGAATGCCCAATTATTGAGTTTGGTTGGCATCATCGCCACCACGCCAACGGGTGTGTGAATGAATGGGCTGGTGTCTTTACCACCCGCTTCTAACAAGCAAACCGTCACATCAGGATCTTCCGACAGCCGAGAAGCCATCACACACCCAGCTGAACCACCGCCAACAATAATAAAATCATAACTATCCATTTGCCATCTCCGCTATTTCTAGTGGGTGTAACTCACGCTTCAAGATTTTTCCGGTTGCTGTCATGGGTAAGGCTTTACGAATGAATACCTTACGCGGGTATTTGTAGTCGGCGAGTTGCTCACGACACCATGCTATCAAGGCGGCACTATCACATTGCGTATGTTCGTGAAGAACCACATGCGCGTGGATCTCCTCGCCTAAATGTTCATGATGCTCGCCTACCACCGCGACCATTTCGACATCGGGGTAACACATCAACACTTCTTCGACTTCACGTGGATAAACGTTGTACCCACCACGAATAATCATGTCTTTAACACGGTCAACAATGAACAAATTGCCATGCTCATCGACGCGACCGATATCTCCCGTTAAGAACCAACCATCACGAATAGATTCAGCTGTCGCCTCTGGCCTTTGATAATAGCCTTTCATCACACTTGGGCTTTTAATGCAGACTTCGCCGAGTTCACCCATAGCGACAGAGTTGCCTTGTATATCAGTAATCTTGATGAGGTGGCCACATAAAGGCTGACCGACACTACCCGATAAACGATCGCCATCAATATGATTAAAGGTCGCAACCGGCGCCGTTTCCGAGAGCCCATAACCTTCTAAGACTGGTAATTCAAAACGAGATTCAAACTGTCGTATAACCTCAAGCGGCATAGAAGCACCGCCAGAAACACCTAACCTCAAGCTGTGTTTAACCTGTTCAGAGCGTTTGCTTGTGTTTTCTAAACTATCAGAAGACTCTTCTCCCGCCTTTAATAGCGCGATATACATAGTAGGAACACCCGCAAACACGCTGACTTTATGGCTAATGATCTGTTCAATAACCAATGACGGTTCAAAACGAGGAATCAACACCATGGTGGACCCTGTTAGCACACTCGCGTTCATCATCACTGTTTGGCCGAAGCTATGGAATAAAGGCAGTGTAGCCATTGTGGTGTCGCTGTACTCCAATCTCATTAGATACTGTGACGACATCGCATTGGTTTGCATGTTGGTGTGGGAAAGCTCAGCCCCTTTTGGTTGACCCGTCGTGCCAGAGGTATAAAGGATCACAGCGGTATCATCGCCATGACAAGCCACAGACTCAAAAGGAGTAAAAGGTTGTGCCAACCAATCAGCGATTGATTCATGCTCCTCATTACTTTCTAAAGTAGTGTCTGTGTTTGTTGGGATAGGCATCTCGACAAAGTGTTCACAGTGGTTTGCCTGCTCAAAACCTTGTAAACCATAGCGACCAATTGGAAGCTCTTCACTGCCGTCAAAACATAAATAGGCCTTCGCGTTAGAGTCATTAAGGTGATAAGCGATCTCTCTGGCCTTGAATAGCACGTTCAAAGGCACGACTACACAACCCGCTTTTAGAATCCCGTAATAGGCTATCGGAAAGTAAGTCACGTTCGGGCATGACAACGCTACCTTATCTCCGTTCTGCAACCCAAGTCTTTTCAAGTTAGCAGCCACGTTTCCAGAAAGTTGTTCTAACTGAGAAAAACTGATTTCATCCGATCCCATACGCAGAGCGGCTTTAGTTGGAAAAAGCGAAGCGCTACGCTCCAAATTAACAGCAAGATTGTGCATCCATGATCTCCTTGTGCGGCTTAGACCTGTTTGTGACGGTCACCGTAGACGTTCTAATCGTTGTAATAAGTCTCTTTCTTGTCATCACGAGCCTGCACATTGGTGTGTCATGTAGATAAGAGTCGTTATTGAGCAAAATGTTTGAGACGCTCCAATGTGCAGCCCAATAAATTACAACATTTCGATAACATTTCGAACAGGTTTCAAAAAGACAAAAACCGGTGATATTCGGACACGACCTGTGTAAGCCCAATAAAACCTTGCACACATAAACCAAAATTTGGAACAAGCTTGCGAAAGTGAGAACAAGCAACAGGCGTAAATGTTAAAAGTTCGGTTAAGATATCGATATTCAACAAGAGGCAGCTTATGGAATACACCGCAGTTTACGAACCCGACATGCAAGCATTCGGCATTCTGGATCTTCAGTTGCTGCATCGTTACCTGTCGCCTGTTCTCAGTATCGAAGAGTTGCTCGAAGGCAGTAACATCGATGCTCTCCAACTCAACACACCCGATACACACATCACTTTGGCGCAAAAGCTTGCTGTGTTCAGTAATGCGTTAGCGAATTCCAACGAAGACGGATTGGGGCTTAAAGTTGGCCAACAAGCGAGGTTCAGCGATTTCGGCGTGCTCGGTTATGCGGTGTTTAGCAGCGAAACACTACTCGATGCCTTTTTAATCGGGTTTAAGTATCTGCAACTTGCTGGCCCTGTCCTCAGGAAAACCATGTCTGTAGAAGACAACATTGGTTACTTTCGCGCAGAGCAACTTATCGAACTCGATTCTTTACTGCCCTTTTGTTGTGAATACTGGTTCGCGGCGATACACAGTTTGTGCGAAGAGGTCTTACAGCAGCCCTTTCCTTCTCAAGTGATCCGCTTCCCCTATCCAAAACCTGAATACGGCGATCTATACACAGAGATTTTCCGCTGCCCGGTTGAATTCAATAGTGACCGGCTTGAATGGGAGTTCGACGCAACCACCTTGTATTCATCTCTTCCTACCGCCAACCCCATCACTTTACAGATGTGCTTAAAATCGTGTGATGACATGTTGGCAAAAGTCAGTGCACCCAGTAGCCTCAAAGAGAAAGTCTCTCAGATGCTGATTGAAAGGCCAGGATGTTACCCTTCTATAGAATCCATTTCTTCAGAACTGGGCATGTCTTCTCGAACTCTGCGTCGTCACCTGAAAGCAGCCGATACCAGCTACCAGAAGATACTGGACCACGTTCGTTTTCACCTTTCTCGACACTACCTTTCTTCAACTCAAATGAGCATTGAAGAGATATCTGAGCGCGTTGGGTTTTCAGACAGCGCTAACTTTCGACATGCCTTTCGTAAGTGGAGTGGAAGCTCGCCACGTCAATACCGTAAAGAAACGGTCTAACACTTAAAATCCCACTCAATCCAAATCATAAAAAGACAATCACGCTGCAATTTGTTTCTAAATTAAACCACCAATGAACAACGGCTTA
Source organism: Vibrio sp. 10N.222.52.C3 (assembly GCF_041474195.1). Taxonomy (NCBI): domain Bacteria; kingdom Pseudomonadati; phylum Pseudomonadota; class Gammaproteobacteria; order Vibrionales; family Vibrionaceae; genus Vibrio; species Vibrio sp. 10N.222.52.C3. Next base: position 8,614 of record NZ_JBFRTQ010000001.1, read on the forward strand.
ACGACTTTTTGCCCGCATAAAATCTCGCCAAACCACCAAATATCGCAACCGTATTTTAGTTTAGTTGGTCGATAAATTTCTTTTATCTTAACGACCATTTTTATTTGTTTTACCCAATTCAGTTTCTCCCCCATAGTCGCGGAAAATTCATCGTTTCTTTTACTATCAGAGGCTCCTGCATTGGACAACATCCAACCAACAACTCGCATAACTGTTCCTGTTATTGCATTGTCTTTTTACGCGATCGCTTCAGGCTACTTAATGAGTTCATTACCATTAATGCTGTCTGAGTATGGCTTAGACAAAGATCTATCGAGTTGGTTGGCGAGTGCATTCTATGCAGGTCTACTGGCTGGTACATTATTGATTGAACGTGCCATTGCGCGTGTTGGCCACAAAGATGCGTTCGTCATCGCATTGAGTGTGTTCATCGCAACGATCCTTGTATTGCCATTGATCCCACACCAAGCAGTATGGCTACTAGCTCGCTTTGTGGCTGGTGTGGCGGTTGCAGGTATCTTCGTGATTGTAGAGTCTTGGCTAATGAGCGGTGACGAGTCACAACGCGCAAAACGTCTCGCTATCTACATGTGTTCACTGTACGGCGGTTCTGCAGTTGGTCAGCTTGGTATCGGTTACCTAGGTATTACTGGTGGCGTACCTTTCATCGCAATGTTCACCCTTCTGTTTGGTGCGATCATTGTGCTGATGTACGGACAAGCAACTCCACCACAGATCCACGATGCGCAATCTTTGTCTTTAAAACAGATCAGCAAATTAAGCCACAGCGCGCTCATTGGCTGCATTGTTTCCGGATTAACGCTAGGTGCGATTTACGGCTTGATGCCAGTTGAACTTGTTCAACGTAACATTGCACACGAAAACATTGGTGGTTTGATGGCTTTGGTTATCATGGGTGGTATGGCTGTACAGCCGATGGTGACTTGGCTATCTCACCACGTAGGACAAGTGTTATTAATGGCTTTGTTCTGCCTGCTAGGGGTTGCAAGCATTGGTGTGCTGACTATCAATCACGATTTCTACGTACTAGGCATGAGCTTGTTCGTATTAGGCATGGCCACATTTGCGCTATACCCAATCGCGATTAACTTAGGTTGCCGTAACCTTGACCCAAGCTACTTGGTGTCAGTGACTCAAATCATGCTACTTTGCTACAGCATCGGTTCTGTTGCGGGACCAATCGTTGCAGACAGCTTTATGGATTCACAAGCAGGATTGTTCACTTACCTGTTCGCGTCTCTACTTGCTACAACGATCTACATGTTGATTGCTAGCCTAAAGCGCTCTCACCTACAGATTGCAGGCGAGTAAGCTTAAATAGACAGACACTAGATGCGTGTCATTAGGGCTCCGAGTTCAGACTTTATGTCTAAGCGAAGGGCTCTTTTCAACTCATGCCTATATGTAACCTTCTTCTCCCACACTTCTCATTTCATCGTGCAAGGCTAACCAAGAAGTCGATGGCTCTTTCGATATTGACTGGGTGACAAACCGAAATGCTTTTTGAAACGATGCGAAAAGTTATAAGGATCTTTGTAGCCTAAGCGATTAGCAATCATAGAAACTGACCAATCTTGATATTTCAGTAGACTGGTGGCTTTGTCCATGCGTAATTGAATCAATTTACTGCGTGGTGAGAGGTTGAATAGCGTCTTGGTGACTCTATTGAGTTGCTCTTCACTGATAAACACTCTTTCAGCCATCCCTGCCACTGTCCATGGCTGATGCAGACTACTTTCAATTTCGTTATAGAGCGCTTGAACACGTGCAGTGGTGCTGGTCGACTTAGGCTCAAACCCCGTCAATGTTCGGATAATTTCACTCAAGAGTAACTTACGGTAACTGGCTCTACCGCCTATCTCAAAGTAAACCAAGTTCATTAATGACCAGATCTGCTCACACTCTCCAAAAGGCACAATCCCCTGTCCTAAACTTGCTATGTGCTGCCATTGCTTGGTGTCAGGCGTCAGCATCCACGCCATTTTCCAATAATTATATTGAGGATCGAGTTCAAAACGAAATGGGGTTTCAGCAGGAAGCACCACGAGTGTATAAGGCGTAATCGCTTTGACCGATGCTGCGGTTGTTAGAATCCCGCCACCTTCCATAGTGAAAATCAACGTATGAACATTAACGGATTCGCGCTCAACCCAGTAGCCATCATATAGCTTCGCCATGCCGCCCATATAGACACCAAAGCTTTTCATCTCTGGAATATCTTCAACGGTCAAAAAACGTTCTTTACACTGTTCAGCGAGAAAAACATCATCATGCCAAGTTGATTTTGGTCTCATTGAATCAATGACGGATTTGCACAGGTTTTGTTGTTTTTTAAACATGTTGTTACTTCGCTCAAATCACTATAGTTCTGCCATAAATCGGAGAACTTATGACAACTAACATCAACCCTAACTCATCTATGAATAACAAGCCAGAGAGCATCTTACCTCGTATCGTTAAACTTGGTTTGCCTGTTGCTTTGCAAAGTGCGCTTGTCGCTATTCTTGCCCTTGCTGACGTATTAATGGTCAGTGATTATGGTATGGAAGCAGCTGCGGCTGTGGGAATTGCATCAAAATGGCACTTCGTTGCTATTATGATTATGGCAGGGTTGGCCTCAGCAAATGGAACATTAGTCGCTCAATACTGGGGAAAGAATGACCGAAAAAGCGCGCGAACAGTATCATCTATCGCGATGGTGTTTGGCTTAAAAGTTCTGTTGCCTGTTACTGCAATCATCACTCTTGGTTCTCAGTTTTTAATGATGTTGCAAACCAGCGATCAAACCGTGATTGAACTTGGCGCGACTTACCTATGGTATGGCTTCCCCGTTCTACTGCTGACTCACATTGTCGTCGTGGTAGAAGCAAGCATGCGCTCATCAGGTGACACCGTAACACCACTATTGCTTGGTGCGGTCACGATTGCCCTCAACATCGCACTTAACTTCGTACTCATTAAAGGTGCCTTCGGTATTCCAGCGATGGGCGTTGCAGGTGCGGCATTGGCAACCACTTTAGCGCGCTTGATTCAAGTGGGTTTGATGTATGGCTATATGCGCATGCGTAAACACTGGTTGTTAACCACGCCTAGCTCACCACATCGTCCGTCATTATGGTTGTCTTACCGTCGTATTGCTTTGCCACTAACGATGAATGCCGTGTTATGGGCAATGGGTACTATGGCATACCAAATGATCTTCGGTCACATGGGCACAACGGAACTTGCTGTGTTCTCTATGCTCACGCCTTTTGAGTCGCTGTGTTACTCGATATTCTTTGGTATTTCTGTAGCGTGTTCCGTGTTGCTTGGTCACTCACTCGGTCGTGATGAGTTTGATGACGCTATGAGTATGGGGCTGACATTCATTAAAGCCGTCGTTGGATTTGGCGCGGTTGTTGGATTGCTACTGTTTATGGGCAAAGAGCATGTTCTAACATGGCTGAACCTTTCTACAGATGCGCTCTACCCGCTCGCTTCACCTGCAATGACCATTATGTGTTTTGCTGTGGTGATTCGTATGCTGAACATGGTGATCATCAACGGTATCATTCGCGCTGGTGGTGATAATACGTTCTGCCTTCGTATGGACTTCATCGCAATGTGGATGGTCGGCATTCCAGTATGTGTTTACGGCGCGTTTGTCGCTGGATGGGATTTCAAATACATCTATGGTTTGATGTTGGTGGAAGAAGTGGTGAAACTGGCAATTTGTTCTCATCGTTACCTAAGCCGACGCTGGATCAACAACCTCACAGTGACCTATGACGAGCCTCAAGCGGCATAGGCTACTTGGCTAGATTCAAGCTGAGATGGAAGTGTATCTACATCAAAAAGGTCTGCGCAATCAGACCTTTTTCGTTTCTTCAGCAACCACTTTTAAACGCCAGTTACTTCTTATTCATTCGGATATGGCGGTTCGACACATTCGGCAATGGCTTCTCAGACACTTTTCGCTTTTCATGTATCAAATGTCTGATCGCTAAAATCGGATGCTTGAGTAACATTCTTGGCCCAGCATAGCGCATGACTAAACGCATCTGCTCTTTCGGATCGGGCTTATAGCAATGGATCGGACACTTATTGCAGGTCGGTTTGGCTTCACCATAAGGGCATCTATCCAATCGTGTTTCGGCATAACGCAACAGTTGCTCACACTCCTCACATAACGCGTTATCCTGACGCACTGCACCGTGGTGATCTTTACAGTAGATGTGCACCATCGCAATAACGGTTTTGTACTCCGTTGCGAGTTCGCCTTGTAGAATGTTGTTATGTTGAAACATGATTAATTGCCCAGAGATAAACCGTACAGGTTGAGATTGACGCTTTCACTTAATACGTCTTCGACTCGCTCAAACACAAAACCCAACTTAGTCAGTAATGCGATACTTCGAATGTTATCAGAGGTGGTGATGGCAACTAAATGATCGATATCAGCATTCTGCTTAGCTTGTTCAATTATTGCTTGTGCCGCTTCTTGAGCAAAACCTTGCCCATACACCTCTGGAACAAAGCCATAGCCAATATCATGCGAGTCTAAGGTATCTCTTTTAATTAACCCGCAAATACCAATTGGAGTTAAGGAGTCCTTTATTTCGACCATCAATAGGCAAACACCCTCCTCTTTATGCATCTTAAGAATGTTGTTTTTGATGTATTCAACGGCCTTATCTGTGTCGCTGATTTCCTTGTCTCCAATGTAACGCAGGAAATCTTCTGAGCTGTATAATCGCTGAATAAACGCCGCATCTTGAGGCGTGATCATTCTTAATCGTAAACGTTCGGTCTCGACTGACTGCATAGTGATATTTTCCTTGCTGAATACCATGTAAATATTGAGTTCTAGAGCTAAAATGATTATCCTCCACCGCCTAAACTAAATACAAGGCTATGCAGCAATGAACCGTAAGAAAAAAATCAATCAAATTCTAAAAAAGAAGCAGAAACAGGCGAATTCTAAACTGCATAGTAGCAACAAGCCTCGCTACATCTCTAAAGCTGACCGTGCAAAAATGGAAGCTGAAGAACAAGCGAAAGCAGCTCAAGAGCAAGCTGAAGGTTCAGTAGAAGCAACTGTTGAAGCTGAAGAGACAAAAGCTGCAGAGTAAGTTTATACTCGCAGTCCTCTTGTCTGACACTCTTTTCAGAGCCAACAGACAAGAACAAAAAAGCAGCCTCAAATTGGGCTGCTTTTTTGATCCTACCATTTTTAATCGCGCTGGTTAGCCTTTGAATGGCTGCACTTCCCAACGGGCAAACGGTGCTTTTGCGTTGATTCCCGCTCTGCCCCAACGATCAACAGAATCCACTACCAAGATACGCTCATTCGGTACCAATGATTTAATCAAGTTGCTTGGCTTTTTCGCTGTAACTAACCATAGAGCATCATCTTCCGAAAACATCTCTTTAAGCTTGGCTTTGTCCTGCTCTGTCCATTCCAGTTCAGCTTTGAACATGCGTTCTTCAACAAACAGTTGGCTGCCAGAAGCGAAATCTTCCAAGCTTTCTGAAAGCAACAATACTGAATCTACGTCATTGTCGAGCAATACTGCTTGCTGCTTGTTGATCAGTTCACGAACATCCAACATCACACGTTGTAAGTTGCTATCAATCGTATCTGCTTGCGCCGGCCACAATAACTTAAAGTCATCAGCCACAATTGCCGCCATACGCGTTAGGTTAGTCGGGTTTAACCAGGCATATTTAGACACTTCACCATTCGATAACGTCAGCGCTGCAACACCTTGCGCGCGCGGTGTAATCGCTTGAGCGACATCAACCTCAACCAAGCGTATGTTACCTTGTCTCGCGTATACGAACGTAGGATCAGCTTGCCAAATCGATGTCAGCGTCAATGCAACTGTCGCCTTCTCTCCTGACTTAAGGACTATGCTTTCGCCCTTCGTTCCAAACCAGTTAGGCAAGCGATCAATACCGTATCGTTTTGGTGGAAGGTATTCAGTCGTAATGTCCGTGCCTTTGGTTAGCTCTGTCGCCAATGCATAAGTCACAGGTGTACTGGTTAGGATGTCTTCTGCATTCACGTTCAGTGACATCACAGAACCAGCCATTAATACACTACCAAGTACACTCACTTGAGCCGTTGCTTTTACTGAGCTAGCGATACGATTCATTAAACAAGTCATGATTACGCCTTTCTTACAATTCGGTATAGCGTTGCTGCTAGGAAAAACGTTGCAGAAACGATGATGATTGAAGCGCCCGATGGCACTGGCAGTTTGAGTTCCATAGGCAACACGGTTCCAACCAAACATGCGATGGTTGCGAGTAATGCCGACAAGAGAACAAAGCTCCCCATACGTTTAGTTAACAATCGAGCGGTCGCACCTGGAATCAACAATAACGCACCCACTAGAACTGCACCTACGATCTTCACGGCCGCAATTGTCACTAAGGTGATCATCATGACAAACAAGTAATCGTAAAAGCTGGTGTTGTAACCACGAACCTTAGCTATATCAGGGCTGATACAAGTCAGGAGAATGCGGTTGAATGTCGGTATCAAGAGCAAGATGATGATCGCGCAACTACCTGCGAGAATCGCTAAGTCTTGGTCTGTTACCGTCAAAATCGAACCAAATAGTACGTTCTCAAGCATGTGGATGTTGATCTTACGCGCCACGTACATCAGCAATGCCGCACCCACTGCCAGTGCTAAAGCAAGGAAAACGCCAACTAAAGTATCGTATGGCACATTTGTTCTGTTTCTTACAAAGTGAAGAAGCAGCGCGAAGATCATACAGAAGCTAAACAGACCAATAATTGGGTTTTCTGGTGGCTCGCCAAGCAACACACCTATAGCGATACCGGTTAATGCCGCGTGGCCGACGGCTTCTGAGAAGAAAGCCAAACGCTTAGCAATCACCAAAGTACCCAGACCACCTAACAGAGGACCAAGTAGTAACGCTGCAACCAAAGCATTGACCATGAAGGCATACATGAAACTGTCTGATAACCAGCCCGCTTCCACGCCACTAATGGCTAGTTGTCGTAACCAATCCATTACGCAACCTCCTTCGATTTGGTCATCGCAGAGCCACTGCTGTAGTGCTGGAACAGGCTCTCGATTTTACTTGGGTGTAAGACTTGTTCGTGTGGGCCACTATCAACCAAGAATCGATTCACAACATGTACGTTCGCTTCGAGTCGACGCACTGCCGTGACATCGTGGTGTACCGCAAGAATCGTACGACCTTCATTAACACATTCACGAATCAGCGATTCCAGATAACGCACGCCCTGCTCGTCCATACCGGTCGTAGGTTCATCCAACACCAATAGACTTGGGTTATCCAATAACGCTTGAGCAAACAACACGCGTTGCTGCTCACCACCCGATAACTGTCCCATGCGGCGGTCGCTGCGTGTCGCCATGCCAACGCGGTCTAACTGGGCAAGAGCAAGATCCAATTGCTTAGATTTACGGCGCCAAAACAATGGGATTCGCGTTTGATTAAGCAATACGAAGTCCATTACCGTCAAAGGTAAGCTCGATTCGAAAGTCGCTTTTTGGGGAACGTAACCAATACTGGGCTTTTCTGGCCAGTGGATATTGATTTGACCAGAGAAAGGCGTAAGTCCAAGTACAGATCGCAACAAAGAAGTTTTGCCTCCACCGTTTGGTCCTATAATCACATGACACTCACCCGCTTTAAGTTCTAGTGAGATATCATCAAGAATCACGTTGTTATCGTATTGCAGGCCGAGTTTATTAATTGAGATTGATGGACCTAGCATTATGCGTTCCCGCTTTTAGCTTGGTTCGCCGCCGCAAATTTCATTGCTTCGATTAACGTTTCTAGGTTTTTCTTCATCTCAACTTCCACTTTATCGTCTTCATATTCGCCGTGCGTCATGTGAGAAAAACGGTAAAGCTGAACGCCTGTTTCAGCTTCAATGGTGTCAACAAAACGGTTTGACATATTTAGCTCGTAGAACAGAACATCAATACCCGATGCGCGGATCTTTTCGATCGTCTCTTGCAGTTGACTAGCACTTGGTTCAACACCGTGTGCAGGCTCGATTACTGCCGCAACATCCACACCAAACTCTTGAAGGATGTAGCCATAAGCATTATGTGTAGTCGCGACCTTCATACCTGAAGTATCTAACTCACCTAATGACAACATCGCATCGCGCTTCATAAAGCGAAATTGCTTTGCGTATTTACGTGCATTCTTACGATAAAAAGCCGCGTTGTCAGGGTCGAGCTTAGAGACCTCACTCGCGATGGTGTAAACCTTTTGAATTGTTGTCGAAAGCCCAACAAAGGTATGTGGGTTAACGGCACCTTGACCCACAGACTGACCAAGAGCAGGAAGTAGAGGCACTTCTTTGTTTGCTTCGATCACGACTAGGTCATCACGTTGCGCGGCTGAAATCACTTTAAGCGCGAAGTCATCGTGACCAATACCGTTTACCACGATGGCGTCCATCTGACTCAATCTCTTCAAGTCGTTCGGTTGTGGCAAGTAGTTATGCGGATTAAAGCCGGCATCAACCAAAGGAAGGATGTTCACTTTGTCGCCTACTACTGCTTTTACGTAGCTGTAGTAAGGTTGAAGCGTGATACCAATCGTCAGCTTGTTGCTGTCGATCTTATATTCTTTTGCCAATGCATTGGGTGCCATGAACACCGCTAATAACGACATGAACAGAGTCATAATTCGCATAGTAATTCTCTTATTATTAGTGAGCATCGCTTTCATGATGCTGTTCAATTTCTGATTCGTTCACGACCATTTTCCAACCAGTAGACTCAAGCGTGTGTTGGTCAAAAGTAGCGGGCTGTTTCGCTACACCGCCCAAGAAGATCCAGATTTCAGGAGAAACGCTGTTCGCATTTAAAATAAAGGAATCCGCAAAACCATGATCGCTTTGTGCAGCATATTCACTAGATGTAGCTTGTTCACTTGGAGTAGAAAAGTAGTAACCACGCTCGTCCAGTACCCAAGCATGAGAACCTTTGCGCTTCCAACTCTGATCTTCTACAAACGGGGCAACCCATTCATCTTTAAGTGATGCAACACTCGGCCATTCACCATCTGAGTCCATGCGCAGGTCACGGATTTCTTCATGCGCTAAACGCAGCTCTGATAGCATCGCCAAGTTTTCTTGTTCAACATCAGTCACTAGAATTTGATGATCAAGCACTGCTTTAACGTGGGATTCAGCCTGATGAAATGGGATTGCGACAGTTGCAAAGCAAAGGATGAACACAATGATCAGTCCTACCCATTTGCCCTCTCTGCCGCCCGTATCAGCACGTACGCTTTGAATCATCATTTTTCACTGATCTCTACAACATCAACTTCAACTGGAAACTCATGACCTGAATCGAACACAAGGTAGAACTCAGTGTCAGGATGTGGGAATTCAACGATAGAACGTTTATCTGTCATCTCTTTTGCAATCAAGTTGTCTTCGTAATCGTACATCTCAACTGCGTAATCAATCGCTTTGCTGCCATCCGAATAACCCGCTTCACAAGCAACAGTCTTACCTTCAAACCAGCAGCTCATCAGTGGAAAGTGTGCTTGCGCAGGTAATGCAGCGAAACCAAGTCCCAATGCTAAGCAAGGAGTCATTAAAGCGTTAAGTTTTGTTTTTATTGTCATGGTTCGTACCCTAGCCACAGTGCAAATTCTCAGAAGTAAACTGAGCGATAAAGGGCTCAAATGAGCCCTTAAGTTTTTTTGATTCTTAATCAGGGATCTAGCCCCGATATCACAGACTATTGAAGCAGCGCTTCGAACGTTAGGTGAACGTTCGCGCTTGCTTTGTCTGCCAGTGGGTTGTCAATCAACTCACCTTTGTAGTTCGCTTTCATTACGTAACGACCTGCTACGTCTGGAGTAAACGTGATTTCACCGTTCTCATCACTCACCACATCAATCTGCTCTTGGTGGTTGCGGTAAAGCGTACCTTCACGAGTAATCTCCGCTTTCACGTCTTTCTGGATTTCACCGTTGTAGAAGAACTGGAATGTCACAGGTTCGCCTTCAACGATATCTGAAGGGTGTGTCACAGGCTTCATTTCTAGAAGCTTGCCTTCAATTTTGAACACTGAATCCGTTGGCTTACCTACCGTGATGTAGCTTTCTGCACGAGTGAAGCTGATTTGCGTTACCACGTCACGTGATTTTTCAGGTAGAACTGAGTCACGCTCAGCTTTGTTTGCTTTAATCCACTTCACCGTGTCACGGCGACCCGCTTTGTATTGCGTGTAGTAAGACGGCTGGTTGTTGATCGCCACTTTGTGTGTACCTTCTTCTTCAAAATAGAAGTCGAAGATTGAACGACGCTTGCCACGAATAACGAAGTTAGGACGCTCGCTGCGGCCATCTGGCATGATGACATGAGCATTTTCGCTGCCAGCAGGCTTATCAAAAACAAACGTACCGTGAGACGCAGTAACATCGAACGTTAGCCAATCACCACCTTCTTTAGATACAGTAAAGTGAGATGGCAAAATCCAACGTGGGTGAGCTTGTGCCGTTGTCGTTGCTGCTAGGCCGAATGCCATCACACCCGCTAGAGCAAGTGCTTTGATTTTTGTCTGTTTCATCATGTTCAATTCCATTATTCATAATTGTTAGCCGTGTCGCTCTATCTGAGCCTACGATGACCACTGTCTATTCTGTTCAGCTTGGTTTTAGTTCGTACTTACTAGTTACTATTCGCACTTACTATTTAGCGATGTAGTTCAGGGTGATTTCACCCGTCTCTTCCGTTGCTTTTAATTCGTAAGATACGTTTGAATCTGTGAGTGATACTTTTTGGCGAAGGTAGTTACGGCCACCGTGTTCACGAACCACTTCGATATGAACCGTGTACTCGCCTTGTTCTAGTGCTTGGCCATCATCACTCTTACCATCCCAAGCGAAACGGTACTTGCCAGCTGGACGCGTTGCGGATGTCACAGCGTCAACAAGATCACGATCGTAACGGCCAACCTTTCTCCACCAGCTGCGTAGATCTTTCAGCCATTCGTCTTTACCGACCCAAAGTTCAATGGTTTTCACTGACTTTCGTTCGCTGTTCTCTACCCACACCGCCACATAGGGACGCGCATACATAGAGGTATCAATCTTTGGAAGCTCGAAGCTCACATCAAGTTTTGCCGTATCAGGAATCGCTTGTGCCATACCTAGGCTTGGCAAAAGAGATAAAGCAAGAAGCGCCTTGCTCCAGTTCATTTTTTTCATGTTTAACAACCTTTTAAATCCGTTTAACCTTTAATTCGTTCTTCAAGCTGATTCATCAACCCACTTCATCAAGCTAATTAAGGGTTAAGGTACGGCGACAAAATAGATAACCAGTGAGATTGCAGACCCAAACACCGTCCATTTAATGGAGGTATTGAGTGTTTTTTTCTTAGGTAACAGTAAGCACACGCCAGTAAGCACAAAGAAGATCATCAGTAGCGCAGTGATATCGATAAACCATTTCCATACTTCACCGCTGTTACGACCTTTATGTAGATCGTTCAACAATGCGATAACGCCGTAATTCGTGGTTTCGACTTCTACAAATTCAGACGTAACGTCAACAAACACGGAAGCGTTGTAGCCCGGTCCTTTGAAGTCCATAGACACTTCACCGATGAGCAACTCACCGTCTTCGATCTCTGCGTAGATGTCCAAACCTGAAGGAACGCCGGAGAGGTTAGCTTCTTCAAACAGAAACGTTTCAAAGGCTGTCTCGTCAGCTTTTAAACGTCCGTCTTGAACCGTAAATAAACTTGTAGGAAGCGTTAGCGTAGAGCGTTGGATATTGGGTTGGCTTGATTCAAATAACTCAGGTCGGTTCAGGGTGATACCGGTTACTGAGAAAAAAAGAACCATGAACAGAAGCGCCATAGAAATATAAACATGAAGTCGACGAGCCCATGACTGAACCGCCCTACTTTTTAACGACATACAAACCAATACCTATAAATTTTATGGCGACAATTTAGTTGATAATCATTCGTATTGGCATTCAATTTACATTGTTTACGTTTGCCGAGCGGCGTAAGGAAATTTACATAACATTACATGGGAAGTAATCGAACTGTATGCATATTCTTGCTAACGTGTGCTAAAGGGATTTGATTCGTTTTATTAGAGGTTATTGATAACAGGGTCAAAGCTCAAAAAGGCTCAATCTCAACATGCTTGATTGAGATGGGTTTAAGGTAACAGTCGTAGCTTTAAGGATAGAAAGTTGGGACTATTTGATCACTGGTTTGATGATAGCTAATGAAGCTTAAAAGGATTTGAAATGCGTATTTTTGTTTTGGCTTTTGCTGCGCTAGTGACGGCGTGCACCAGCCAAATAATCAGCACTGAAGAACATATTCAAGAATACATCGGTTCAGATATAACCGATGTACAAGAACGTTATCTCACCGAACGGTCACGCCCTATCAGTTTTTGGGCGTCTCGAAACTATGCTTGGATTGAAACCAAGAAACCGTTAGACAATGGTTATACAGTACACGCATTCAAAAACCCTTATCGTGACTGCACCATTAATTGGGTTGCTGATACCAGCGGCGTGATTCAAAGTGCGACGCTTAGTGGCACGATGTGCGAGCCTTAATCAATCCAGGCCAATCGAACAATAACGCTAGATGAGCTAAAGTCTCAAGGTGAGTTTAAGTCGCTAGAATTAAAAAGGGTGTCATTTGAACGATCAAATGACACCCTTTTGCTTTTGTTGGTTCTTATGTGCTGTTCTTGTCTTCTGTTTGCGATGAGCTGTTAGACGTTTCCGTTATCACTTACCGTTCTTAGCTGAGTCAGATATTTAATCCAACCTTTTGCCTCAGAAGAAGGCTCAATGTTGTTCGCACGTTTCGCTTGAGCAAGAGCATTATCAAGATTCTTTAGCTTGTACCATGAACGTACTTTCGCTAAAGCAACATCAGCTTGCTTGTTCTTGTCTTTCACTTTATCCAAAACAACCAGAGCACGATCGTAGTAACCTTGCTGAACCAGTAATTGAGCCACATTCCAATGATATTGCGTGTCCTTTTTAGACGCTAACGTCCATACTTCAATAGCACTGTCCCACTCTTTCGCTAACTGCCAGTAGGTTGCTTGCTCAGCCAGGAGTTGAACATCGCTGTTCGCATCATCTAACTTAGCGATCTCTTGTGCTGCACGCTCTGGAATACCACGTTTAGCATAAAGCTGAGCCAGTAATCGGCGGTCTGAGTTTTTCAGCTCTACCCCTTGAAGATCAGCCAACGCTAGTGTGTTCAATGCATCGCGGTTACGCTCTAGTCTTAACTGAATACCCACAAGTTGACGCCACCAGTTGTCTTTTTCTGGCTGAAGTTCAATCAGGCTTTCCAGTGTTTGAATAGATTGCTTCCATTGCTTTAACTGTAGTTGTGCACCCAATTTTAGCGAAAGAGGCGACAGTTCTGATTTCGCATTGAACTTGTCGCGATTACCAATAGCAACCAGTACTTTTGACCAGTTTTCGATTTGGTATTCCGCTTGTGCAATTCGCATCCAAAGCACGTCTTTCTTTTCTGCCTCTGGCGCTGTTTTTACTAACTCGTAGTAATGTGGAAGCGCGTTTTTGAACTGTTGATCGTTTAATAACAGATCCGCAAGCATACGCTTCGTTATCCAAGCTTGTTCATCCACCAGCAAATTGGTATCGACGGCGTATGTAAGCTGCTTAATCGCCTTATCGGTTTTGCCATCTTGCCAGTAAAAAACACCTAGCATACGAGCTACGTACGCTTTGTCGTAGCCCTTAGAAAGCTCTAAACCTTCTAGTACGTCAATGGCCTGTTTAACCTGTTCATCTTGAGCAAGCTTATGCGCCTTTTGAACACTAATAGCAGTATATTGGGTTAGCTCTTGTGCCTGTGTTGTAAGGGGCATTAACAACAAGCCCACTAATATCCATATATGTTTCATCATTTTGCCAACTTAAACTCTAGTTTCACGGTTTGACCAACCTGAGCTATCGCTTTTCCATCGACGACTTTCGGTTGATATTTCCATTTTTTAAGTGCTCTCATCGCTTCACGTTCAAACATACGACGTGGGTTTGCGTCAGTGACTTGAATGTCAATTGGACGTCCCGTTTCATCGATAGTAAAAGACATAATCACATGGCCTTCAGCTCCACGCTTAAGCGCTTTCGCTGGATAACGAGGCTCTACTCGATACAAAGGCATTGCTTGTTGGTTTGACCCAAAATCAGAGAATGTCGGTGCGTTAATCGCTAAGCCATCAATGGATGTGTTCAAATCCAATGAAGGCAAAGAAGACATCGAATTCAGAGGCGTAACTTCAGCTTGTAACTGAGACGTTTGCGCTTCCGGTGGCGGCTCTGGCATTTCTGGTTTTTCAGGGACTGCGCGTTGTCTTCTTTGAACTTCTTGTTCTTGTTCCACCATTACCATGTTGAAACTTAACGTCTCGCTATCGTCTGGTGAACGTTGGTGGCCATTATCGACCATCCAAGCCATGAAAGAAAACAGCGCTAAGCCCAACGCGCCCGCTAGCGGTAAAGCAAGAAATAGGCGAATCATTTATGAAGATCCTCCAAGATCATCGCTTATCAGCAGCAAGCGCAATGTTTTTAACACCTGCACCTTTCGCGGCATCCATCACTTTAACAACAGTACCGTTGTAAGCGTGTTCATCCGCTTGAATAACCAAAGAAGCATCAGGTTGTTCTAGCAACAAGTGCTCTAACGTCGCTTGGACACGTTCAACATCTACGACACGCTTGTCGATGAAAATGTCGTTTGCAGAAGTAATCGCAACAAAGATGCCTGCATCCTTTTGGCTTACTACGTTAGAAGCTTGTGGGCGATTGACTTCCACCCCTGACTCACGAACAAATGAACTGGTCACAATAAAGAAAATAAGCATGATAAAGACAATATCAAGCATCGAAGTAAGGTCTATTTGAGCCTCTTCGTTTTTAGAATGACGTCGACCGAGTCTCATCGTTGACTCCTTAAAGATTTTTCTAATTTCAATTCTAAGCGGTTACATACTTTCGCTAAGCGAGCGTGAACGAACATGCCCGCTAACGCTGCAACCATGCCTGCCATGGTTGGCAGTGTTGCTAACGAGATACCTGAAGCCATCAATTTAGGGTCACTGCTGCCTTGTGTCGCCATAACATCAAAAACAGAGATCATACCGGTTACAGTGCCTAGCAAGCCCAACATCGGGCAAATAGCGACTAACAGCTTAATAAAATTCAAGTTTTGGTTAAGCAAGATACTCGCTTGCCCTAACCAACCTTCACGAATGGCTTTGGCATGCCAAGAAGAGTGATCTTCTCTTTCATGCCATTTCGCTATCCAAGCTTGGCGTTGCTTAGGAAAGTAGAACGCAAGATAAAGCACACGTTCTACCACAAGCACCCAATACACTAGGACGACAGCCGCTAGCCACCACAGGACGAAACCGCCCTGCTCCATAAAGCTTGATAAAGACAGCAGCCAGTCACTCGTTAACCAACTCGCTGGTAATAGAGAACCCGACAAAATATCCATTACGCAGCAGTCCCAACTGGTGAAACAACAGCGTTTGATTCAAAGGTCTTTTCAGCCTGCTCAGCAACAAGACCAATACCTTGCTTCTCAAGAATATTGCGAATGTTTTCTGCTTGAGTGCTAAGAATGTTGTGTGCCAGTAGAAGAGGCATTGCCGCAACCAGACCAAGTACCGTAGTTACAAGCGCCATCGAGATACCACCCGCCATAACTTTAGGGTCGCCATTACCAAACTGAGTGATCACTTGGAATGTTTCGATCATGCCGGTTACTGTACCTAAAAGGCCCAACATTGGTGCTAGTGCCGCCAATAGCTTAAGCATCGATAGACCTTTCTCTAGGTGAGTCTGCTCATCAACTACCGCTTCTAAAAGTCGCAACTCTAACGCTTCAACCGTTTGGTTTTGTTCCTTGTTGTACATCGCAAGAACACGACCTAGTGGGTTATCACCCGCTTGCTCAGGGTTCTTAAGTTGCGCGCGAATTTTCTGGCGTGCGATAGCAAGAGAGACACCACGAACTAATGCGATGATTAGACCAATAGCTAGTAGGCCAAGAATCACTTTACCAACCACACCACCCGCTTGTAGACGGTCAGTTAAACTTGGCGTAAGTGCTAATTGCTCTAGCATAAACCCGCGAGAAGGATCGACAACCACGTTAGATACTTCACCATTCGCTAACGAAGAAAGTGACGCTAACGTTGGACCATTTTGTGGTTGCTTAAGGTAAGCGATCGCATCTTCACGCTGAGTGTTCCAGCTAACATAGCCTTGCTCTGTCACAAGACCAATCGAACCTAGTCGGTAAGCGTCAACCTTGTTTGTATTGCCTTCACCATTAATGAATGCAATTTGAGATTTGCTAAGCTCAGAGCTCGCTTGGATCTGTTCAACCATGCTCATCCACAAACCGGTCAGCTGTGGCATTGAAGGCAGTGATTTAGCATCAATGATTTGATCAACAGTTGCAGTGTGTTCAGCACGATCAACACTATTCACGGTTGAGCTAAGCTCTGCGCCGAGTTCTTTTGCGTTTTGACGAACGACACCGAACAGCTCGCCTAAGCTACCGGTTTCTAAACGCAGCTTCTCTTCTAAGCGAGCAAGCTTGTTTTCGTTATCACTGAACGTTTGAGTCAGAACATCTGTCGCACCTTGGATAGACGTACGCTTCGCTTCAAGCTGAGCTTTGATCGCTTTCAGTTCTTGTTCTGTCTTTTTGAAATCAGCTTCACGCACTACGTTGTGAGAAGCTTGAGTACGGTTTTCTGATTTTGCTTTGTTAACGAGCTGAGCCGTTGAGTCTGAAGCTGAGAAAGCAGAAAATGAAAGTGATGTAATGCAAAGCAATGCTGCTAATGATTTTAAGTTCATTACTTAACCTCCGCAACAATTAAAGAAACAGGTAAAGTAATCAAGCTTGGGGCAGCTTGTTGGCCAGCAATATCGTACGCTTTATCTAGCTCAGACTTCATAGAAGAATCAAGTTCTTGCCATTGAGCTTCTGTTTGATTCCAAGCCCAGTATTGGCTGCCATTTAGGTTACGAGCAACTAAAGAGATACGACCTAAGTGCAGAACATCTGCCTCGATTGTTTTATCACTCGCCAATGCGACACGACCTTGGTAAACACCCAACTTAATGCCGTAGTCCATCTCGATTTGGTATGCCTCTAGGATACGGCGGTATTTCTCAGCGTCACTTACGTCAGCACGAGTCATCATTGCTTGTAGCTTTTCTACTCTTTCTAGACGCTGTTCTTTCTTAATCGGCACGTCTTTCTCTACCAACTGTTCAAGACCATCGATCATTTGATACATCAATGGCACAACACCTTGGCGTGTGTATTTGATTTCTTCGATCTGCTCTTCAATGCTTTGAGCTTCTTGGTTTTGGCTTTCAACCAATGCAGCAAGGTGATCGTGATAGATTTCTAAGTTTTTAACTTCTTCTTGCAGACGCTCAATCTCAGCTTGCAGCATTAAAGTCGCTTGTGAGCTTTTATCAATAACCTTTTGGCTCGAAGCCGACGCGTTATTGGTCTTGTTTTGAATTGATTGAGCTTGATCCAAGCTGTTTGCCATAGAAGACGTTGCAACCAAACTGATGGCAAGCGCTAGGCTAGTTTTTAAAAGATTCATAATTGTAGTCATTTACTATAGAAGAAGGTCAAATACATTTTATTGATAAATACTATTATTGATAAGCACTCTCATTATCATTAAAAGTCACTCGCATTACTAGGGATATTTTACTGAATAGCAGAATCACGAAAGGAGAAAGCCGAAACTTTCCCCTTAGTATTTAGGCTAACAATAGTACCCTACTAACAAATTAGTATTTTACCTGTAAAGTCGCCATGTAGTTACGGCCTTCGCCGATTACTACGTCTTCAGCAAATTGGTGGTTTGAAGATGTTGAACCGCCACCCGCTAGGTATTCTTTATCAAATACGTTCTCGACTGTTAGACGCGCTACGAAATCAAGAGAATCGTCGTACTTAAGCGTGTATGCAACACCCATATCTACACGTGCATAGCCATCTTTCTTGAAAGTGTTCGCACTGTCACCGTAACGAGAACCTTCGTAGATAAGACCTAGGTTCACATCAACTTCGTTTGTTGCTGCATAGGTAGACCAAACGCTTGCTGCAAACTCAGGTACGTCAACTGGACGGTTACCTTCATACGTTTCATGGTTCGTGATTTCAGCATCTAAGTACATTGCAGAACCAGACATAGAGAATTTTTCGGAGATAAAGCCTTGCGCTGCTAACTCAGCACCACGGTGAACTTGTTCGCCACCTTGTGTCTTCGTCCAATCGCCTGATGAAGTGTCTTCTACATCCATTGAAATGTTTTCTTGGGTAATATCGAATACCGCACCAGAAACGAATAGACGTTCGTCCATCAGTTCCCACTTAGTACCGACTTCGTAAGACACGCCCGTTGCTGCGTCAAGAAGTTCGCCATCGTTGGTGTAGTTGCGGCTTCCGCTAGACACAACACCTTGTGGTTCGAAACTTTCAGAGTAAGAAGCGTAGATACTACCGTTTGATGCTGGGTGGTAAATCAGGCCAAGCTTAGGCGCTACATTTTCTTCTGCTACGCCATCACTTACTTTACGGTCGAAACGAGCACCCGCAAGAACTTGCCATTCATCATTAATAGTAATCAAATCTTGGATGTAGAAGCCCCAAGTATCGTAAGTACTCATCTTACCTAGCGATGTTGGACCCACTGACGGCGCTGGTACTGTTGCATCTGGTGCGTATTCAGCGCTGCTGAAGCGATCCATACCACGGTAATAGCTGTAGCCTAACCAGTTAGCACCGAATAATAGTTGGTGCTCTGTGCCCGCAAGATCAGCGGTTGTTGTTAGATCAACGTAAGCCGTTCTGAAACGCCATTTGTCATGACGGTAGTTACCGCCTTGAGTCACGGTGCCCGTACCATCAGGATTCATATTTGAAAAGCTTGGGTAGCTTTCCATATCAATACGTTCGAAATCTTGGTAGTTGAAACCTGTTTTTAATGACCATGTATCAGTCAGGTTAGCAGCAATATCAAAACCTACGTTCTCAACATCGTTTTCAATCTGTGACCACTGCGCATCCCAGATATGCTTGTCGCTACCCACTCGGTTGCCGTCTAGTGTGTATAGTGCACCAGAATCTACGCTGCCTTCGTCGTTGGTCTTATCGTAGTGAACAGAAACCATTACGTCTTCAGTTACATCGTAATCAACGAATACACCACCAACAAAACGTTCTGTTTGTGGTTCAGTTCCGTCACCATAAGTTCTCCAAGAGCCGTAGCTTTCTTTAGATAGAATCGCGCGACCACGTAGAGTTTCAGCGTCGTTCAAAGCGCCACTTACGTCTACCGTTGTACGAGAATGGTCATTAGAACCAATATCTTGGCTAACACTTACTTGCGTATCGTAAGTTGGCTTTTTGCTTACCATGTTGATCAAACCACCTGGTGCAGAAATACCGTAAAGAAGACCAGAAGGTCCTTTTAGTACTTCAACACGCTCTAGCAGTTCGATTGGTTGACGGTAGTGAGACCAATGTTGCTGGCCATTTTTAAGGAAGCCCGAAGAGCTTTCTACCGAGAAACCACGTAGAGAGAAACGTTCACGGTTACGGCTTGTACCGCCAGCACTTACACTCGCGTCATTCTTAAGCACGTCACCAAGCGTTGTTGCACGCTGTTCATCGATGATTTGCTCATCGATTACTAAAACTTGTCCCGGAGTCTCTAATTGAGTCGCCTCCATGCGGATTGCTGTTGTGTTCGTGTCGGCTTTATAACCGTAGTCACGACCTTCAACAACCATATGCTCGTCTGTTTTTACTGTTTCTGCCAATACTGCTGGTGAAGCTAATACTGCGCCGATCACTAAAGCCAATGGGCTCTTTGAAAACATGTCCTTTACTCCGCTTTTATTCTTTTAGACGAACACTTTGTTATTTATTCGATGTGTTCGCTGAACCGTTGCCGGTACCACTGAATTATTTCGGGAGTGAATATAAGTGATA
The DNA here is from genome assembly GCF_041474195.1 of Vibrio sp. 10N.222.52.C3. Taxonomy (NCBI): domain Bacteria; kingdom Pseudomonadati; phylum Pseudomonadota; class Gammaproteobacteria; order Vibrionales; family Vibrionaceae; genus Vibrio; species Vibrio sp. 10N.222.52.C3. The sequence continues at coordinate 28,727 of NZ_JBFRTQ010000001.1, forward strand.
ACTATTACCATTTGCATTAAATTTACATTCTTTGCATTCGTAAAGTTTTGTAAAGGCCTGTCGGTGAGTCATATTTGAGGAGTTCAACAAAACCATTCAATACAAATAGTTAAGGCTCATGGACGTAAATCGACTGGTTATCTTCACCGAATTTTTTGAAACAACGGTATTTGTTCAGTCAATTGAAGACGTGAAGATTGATAAGAAAATCATCTCTTCTTATTTACTACCTTTGAAACGACAAATTTATGTATAAAACCCTCGATAGATGTAAATT
>NZ_JBFRTQ010000001.1:29722-40498 GCF_041474195.1 Vibrio sp. 10N.222.52.C3
AATTATTTTGTTTTTATTTGTTTAATTTACACAATTATCAGTGATTTTGATCACATCTATAATTCCAAACTCATTTTTTGTTTTTCGAATTGATTATCCGACTGCTAATCTCCTGCTCACTTTGAAAAGGTATCAAAGTTATAAATAATAAGGAGTGTTCTAAATGAATACCAAGAAACCTATGTCTCTGACTGGTCGAGTAATCCTCGGTATGGTCGTAGGTATATTAACGGGATTCGCCATTCAATCCCTTTTTGCAGACAACGGATTTGTTAACAACTACATCGTTAACGGACTCTTTGAAGTGGGCGGACAAATCTTTGTCGCCAGTTTAAAAATGCTTGTTGTGCCTCTAGTCTTCGTTTCACTAGTGTGCGGTACAAGTTCTCTTAAAGACTTATCAACTCTTGGCCGTATGGGTGGCAAAACGCTTGCACTTTATATCGGTACTACTGCCGTTGCCATCACTCTAGCATTAACTATCGGTAACCTGTTCCAACCTGGAGCTGGTGCGGATCTTACTGCTGCGAGCTCTTTCAAATCAGCGGATGCCCCTTCTCTGGGCCAAGTAATCATCGACATGTTCCCAACCAACCCTATTCAGGCGATGGCTGAGGGCAAAACGTTACAAGTTATCGTATTTGCAGTGTTGTTTGGTATCGCAATCAGTGCAGCGGGCAAACCCGGTGAACGTATCGCTGCAGTTTTCTCTGATCTAAACGAAGTGATCATGAAGCTAGTTGCGCTACTAATGAACCTTGCTCCTTACGGCGTATTCTTCTTGATGGCGAAACTGTTCTCTGGCCTTGGCTTAGGTGCAATTTGGAACCTAGCAGAATACTTCTTAGTGCTTGCTGGTACCCTGCTGTTGCATGGCTTGGTGACTTACAGTGCGATGCTTAAAGGATTCACAGGTCTTAGTCCGATTACGTTCCTACGTAAGATGGAAGATGCAATCATGTTTGCATTCTCAACAGCATCTTCGAACGCAACAATTCCAGTAACTATGGAAACGGCTAAGAACCGTATGGGCGTAGACAACAAAGTCGCTTCTTTCACAGTACCACTAGGTGCAACTGTGAACATGGACGGCACTGCAATCATGCAAGGTGTTGCGACGGCGTTTATCGCGCAAGCGTACAACATCGACCTTTCAATGGGTGATTACCTAATGGTTATCCTAACGGCGACACTGGCGTCTGTTGGTACTGCAGGTGTCCCTGGTGTTGGTCTTGTTATGCTAGCGATGGTATTGAACCAAGTTGGCCTGCCGCTTGAAGGTATTGCTCTAATCATGGGTGTTGACCGCCTTCTTGATATGATTCGTACCGCTGTAAACATCACAGGTGATAGTGCCGTATCTATCATCGTTGCTAAGTCTGAAGGCGCTCTAGACGAGTCTCGCTTCAACGACCCAGCAGCAGGTGAGAAAGAAGAAGAAGTTAAGCTAGCTCGCCAACAGGCATAGTCTCGCTTATCTTATGCTCTTGTCTTCAAGCTCAGGCGTAATTAATGGCTACGCCTAGCCCATACCAAAGCGCATAAAGAAAAACGCCACTGCAGATGCAGTGGCGTTTTTATTGGGTATCGCTTAAGTCAGTACTACTGAGTTGGGACAGTTATCAATTTAAGGTAATTATCAATAGGGAAAGCTAATCACCGATTGGGAACATCAAGTTCACTCTCAGCCCCCCACCTTCTCTATTCTCAGCAGTTACATGTCCATTCATCACACCCATCGCTTCTTTAACAATCGCAAGGCCCAGACCGTAGCCACCAGACCGTTTGTCTCTTGCTGATTCAATACGAGTAAACGGGTCGAATATACCTGCAATCTTGTTATCAGGAATACCGTCACCGTCATCTTCTACAGATATTACACTGTAACGTCTATCCATTACCTGTTCGTATGTCGTCACGACCACATGAGCGTTCTCACCCGCGTATTTAATGGCATTCCCGACCAAGTTACCAATGACTCGAAGCAGTAGCCTCTCATCAACGTTCACCATTGATATCGGCGTCTCTAGGGAACCAATCAAAGTTTGATTCGGTTTTAAATCGTTTTGCATCTGCGCGATCAACATTGAACAATAGTGCTCAAGGTGCATTAAACTTAACTTGGAGTCATAGCGAGAGGTTTCTAAGCGGCTAAATTCAAGTATCTCACCCACCAGCTTATTCATCTCTTCTGTTTCATTTTCCATTCGTTCTAGCAAACCAATGCTTTTATCATCAACCTTGCTGCGCAGCAGGTGTAGTGCGAGGTTTTGCCTTGCTAATGGTGTTCTTAACTCGTGTGAGACATCACGAATCAAACAACGTTGCTTTTCAGCCAGAGATTTAATCTCAAAGGTCATATAATCAAAATCGTGTGCAAGCTCGTTGAATTCACGCGTGGTGGAGTTCAACTCCGACACCACACTGACCGTGAAGTCACCTTGAGCCAGTCTGCGGCTCGCTTCTCTCAATCTATCCAACGGTTGCTGAAGGCTTTTGGCCATGATAATCGAGAACAGAGACAATACGACCAATGCAATCAATGCTTTAAGCATATAGGAATATGGCGCAAAAGATTTTGCGGGATGAAACTGGTGCGGTAGTTGGATAACCAGTGTTTTACCGTTATCCAGTGGTAGGCCGAAGATCGGCTTACTCACACGATCACTAAGTTGGTGATCTAACGTTCTTAAGTATTTGAGCTTAAATTCAAAATGTGGGTGCATGTGACGATGTGTGATCGGACGATTGTCTTTATCAATGACGAACAGATAATACTGCTGAGCATTACCCCAGTCCGCGAGTTCATCCATGTCCCCTTCTTCGATCAACACATTCGCTTGGTAAGCAAGGTCGAGCATTTCCGCTTTTACCGATTCTGGGACTTTAAGCAGCGCTTTCATCAAGGCTCTTTCTGCGACACCTTGCAGAATCAAAATACTCACCAAAATGACGGTCAGGTAACTGAACAGTTGGAAAGTGAGTCCGTCTTTACGCTTAGCAATAAAATCAGGGCAACGCAGCAGTTTTTTACTCATGCTCCGACCGACTCTAGGTAACTGTAACCTTTACCACGAACGGTTTTTATATGTTGTTTAGACAAACCTGCCTGAACGAGCTTTCTACGTATATTGCTGATATGCATATCTAAATTACGATCGAAGGGACACAATTCTTTCTTGAGTACATGGATTTGCAGATCAGATTTTGAGACGACAATACCGTCATTTTTGACCAAATAATCAAGCAAGTCTTTTTCAGTGCCAGTTAATGGCAAACGAGAGAGTTGTTCACACAAGCCGTGATTAGAGGAAGCTAAAGATTGTCTTTGGCGTTCAAAACCCACTCGGCGCAAGATCACCTTAATACGGGTTAAGAGTTCAGGAACATTGAAAGGTTTAGCGATGTACTGGTCGGCGCCTGCTTGGTAGCCATCGAGCATTGAGGCATCGTCGTTAAGCGCGGTTAGCATAAGAATGGGAGTAGCAAAACGCTGACAAATACGTCTTGCTACTTGAATGCCGCTTAGGTTCGGAAGCATTACATCGAGTAGAACCAAATCGACAGGGTGAGATTGAATAAACTCAAGCGCGGATTCACCGCAATGAACAGTATCAACGTGATACCCCTCATTTTCTAACACTTCACCCAGTAATTCACACAACTGAATATCATCATCAACAACTAAAACGCGAGACATTACACATACCGATAAATAAGAACTGTTTGCATTCTAATTATCGTTATTATTGATTTCAATTATAAAGTGCCCGATTTCCTCTATAGAAGAAAATCTTTTTCAATCGGTACAAATTTTGATGCAGAATCGATAAGATTTTGAGCAGTTAACCCGGGAACACCATACACTTCAACAGGCTTGCCAAAGCGCTCTTTGATTCGCTCTACAAGGATTTCGAAATCACCGTCTCCTGATACCAAAACAATCGTATCAACCGTCTCAGCAAGTTCTATCGCGTCTAACGCAATACCCACATCCCAATCGCCTTTTGCACTGCCATCTCGACGCTGAATAAACGGCTTTAACTTCACATTAAAGCCCACACCACGAAGGATATGATGAAATTGACGCTGCTTTGGATCTTGGCTTGAGATTGCGTAAGCATTAGCTGCAATAACGTTACGCCCTTCCGTGGCAACATACCAAAACTGGTTATAGTCGAAGTTAGAACGGTATTTGTCGCGCGTCGTGTAGTAAACGTTCTGAACGTCGACCAAAATTGCTATGTTTTCCATAAATTCATACCTTTAGATTTTCCGTATACCCTATTCTATTCAATTGTAAAATGCGAGTCGCTTTACTCAATAAAAATGAACCTGCCAGCTATCGTTAACGTAAATCTAATATCTTTAGCGTAAAGCTAAGTGTCTTTACGTAATCCTAACTATGCTTATTGTAAGTGGATTTGTTTTGAGCGTTTCTTAGGTGGTTCTGATCTTCACCTTCTTCTTTACGTAGCGTTCAAATCGTACTCAGGCTTAGAGTTTTTAAAGGGAGGTTGGCAATGCTGCACCGACAAACACACAATTCGATCGTAAGCATCGACACAACCAAAGCGATGCAAACTTTAAATCAACCATCAAACTCTGGTAGCTGGTTTAGTTTGCTTAAACTACTGACCATCAGCACGTTAATAATCATGAGCTTAACCATCAATTCAGTACTCGCCTACCCCGCTTATTCTCACTCAAAGCCTTTGCCACACCGCAGTGTGATTTATTTCGCTCCAAAGGAAGATTCAATCGTTAAAGAGTTTCTGAATGAAGTGTTGCTCAATAACTGTCAATTGGACGAACGAGATGTCGTCATTATGGTTATTGCTGAGAGTGGTTACACAGTCCCAACTTGGTTAGAAGAAGAGTTTAACTTAGAAGCAGTCACCAGTATTTACGAGATCCCGAAAGGATCACATACCGCTGTTTTGATTGGTAAAGACGGGAAAGAGAAGCACCGATGGAGTGGCAAAACAGATTGGAAACAGATCACCAATATCATTGACGAAATGCCGATGCGCCAACAAGAAATGCAGCGACAAGGCAGCCGCTGCAGTATTTGATTCTTGATGGACTCAGTAGTGGCTTAGAGATCCAATTAGAAGGTCAAACGATCAAGCTTGTTTGTTAAACCAAGCAAGTTTTTCATGGAGCTGAGCCACGCTGCCTACAACAATCAGCGCTGGGCTCTTTGCGACGCTCGCAAGGTCAGCTAAATCACGTAACCCACCTCTAAACACCTTTTGTTCTTGGCGTGTACCGTTTTCGATGATCGCAACTGGCATGTCAGCTCGCATACCATTATCGAGTAGATTCTTCTGAATGTTCGGACTCTCTTTCAAGCCCATGTAAAACACGATGGTATGGTTGTGCTGAGCAAGAGATTGCCAGTCAATATCTTCGCCATCTTTCTTCAAGTGACCTGTAATAAACTGCACGCTTTGTGCATGATCACGGTGCGTCAACGGAATGCCCGCATAAGCCGTTGCTCCGGCAGCAGCTGTGATGCCCGGAATCACTTCAAATCTCACGTCATTCTCAGCTAACGTTTCACACTCTTCACCACCACGACCAAAGATAAACGAGTCACCACCTTTTAGACGCACTACGTGTTTGTTCTCTTGAGCTTTGGTCACTAATAGTTGGTTGATCTGATCTTGCGGTACGCAGTGATGATCGAGCTTTTTGCCCACATACAACATTTCCGCTTCTGGATTAGCCATCGCCAAAATATCTTTTGATACCAAACGGTCATAAACCAACACGTCTGCTTGTTGAATCACTCGTGCCGCTTTTAACGTAAGTAAGTCTGGGTCGCCCGGACCTGCACCTACTAATGAAACAAATCCTGTGTTTACTTCTTTAACATTCGATGACGATACTTCTGACATGCTGCGCTCCGAAGGTTTGCTTGTTTTATCTCAAGCTTAAATCTATGTGATAAGTCACTGTATTCATGATGACTTATTCAAATCCTTAACCCTTAGACTATCAGGTGTTGATATAAATATTCAGTCTAAATACTAACGAAGATAGAAGTAATTATAACAAAACAGTCTATTGCGAGTAATTTGCGCAATGATATAAGGGCTTTCGAACTAAAAAAGCCCCAAACATGTTGTTGGGGCTCTTAATCTCATACTAAATTACGTTTCACCCTACTGAGGATTACTTAGCACCTAGAGAAGGCGCAGTTTTAGCGTGAGTTAGGTATAGAGGAACACACGTCATTAATAGACCACCAACGATGTTACCTAGGATTGTTGGGATAAGGTTGAAGTTCAACCATGTCGCAATACCGAAGTCAGCGCCAAGAATCATACCCAGTGGGAATAGGAACATGTTTACTACTGTGTGCTCAAATACGAGTGCGAAGAAGATGAAGATTGGGAACCACATCATTGCTACACGGCCAGATACTGTGCGTGCAGTCATGTTGCCAATCACACCTAGACATACCATAAGGTTACAGAAGATACCGCGTACGAAACACGTGATCCATCCGTCCATACCCATGTTTTCAAAACCTAGGCTACGACCTGTAGAAACAGCAATGAACTTTTGAGCAACAGCGTTTGGTTCTAAAGAGAAGTTACCCGTTAGTGATACTGCAACAAGGAAAGCAACAATCAAAGAACCGATAAGGTTACCAAGACCAACAATACCCCAACAACGTAGGATACGACCCCAAGTAATACCTGGGCGGTTGTCGAATTTCGCTAAAGGTGCAAGGCCGAATACGCCAGTTACTAGGTCATAACCCATTACACTTAGAATGACGAAGCCAACTGGGAACACAAGTGCGCCAACAAGGCCAATACCGGTTTGAACCATTGCTGTAATAGCAACAACAACCGCTAGAGAAAGGATGATACCAGCCATAGTGCTTCGAATCAGAAGATCGCGAGTACTTGTTTTCGTTTTCGCTTCACCCACATCAATCATCGTTTGAACGAATTCAGCTGGTTTGTAATCAGGAGACATAAGGTTGTCCTTAAAAAGTTTAAATTAAAAGTTAAAATTGGATAGGAAAAGGCTCTAGTTGCCGAGTTAAGGCAATATCGAGAACTAGAACCCTTGAACTATCAAATCTTACTCATCCGAAGATTAAGCAGAGATTTCTACAGCGCCTTTGGCAACACGAGCTTTGTACGCTTTCACGTTGAAGTTCTCGTCTTCCATGCACACACCTGTTGCTAGGTTAAAGCGTTGCTTCTTAAGTGGGCTTGCTACCCAAAGCTCTTCTTTGTGCTCAACAATCAAACCACGTGATAGCACGTTAGATTGGAAGTATGGGTCTGTGTTGCTAATCGCGAATACTTCTTCAGCCTCAGTTGGGCGGAAGATAGCCACTTGCTCACCACTAACCAACGCACAAACACCTGTACCTGGGATAATGTCTTCGATCTTACAAACTTTGGTAAATGCCATGATGTCGTCTCCCAATTAAACAGATTCTACGTGAATGATGTCGCCCTGATGCTTTGAAGTAATGGCTTCAGGGTGTTTCTCAGTGAATGTCGCAGGACGGTGTTGTTCACGACCATCTTCAACAAACACAACGTTATCATCGCGGTCATCAGCATTGATGAAGTGTGCAAAGCGCTTAAGTTGAGCTTCGTCGTTGATTGTATCTGTCCATTCACAAGCGAAGTTATCAACTAGGCCAGCAATGTCAGTTTCAAGTTGGTCATTGATACCAAGCTTGTTGTCTACAATCACTTCACGAAGGTAATCAACACCACCTTCTAGGTTGTCCATCCATACCGAAGTACGTTGTAGTGGCGCAGCCGTGCGGATGTAGAACATCATGAAACGGTCGATGTACTTGATTAGCGTTTCTTGGTCTAGGTCGCTTGCCAGTAAGTCTGCGTGACGAGGTTTCATACCACCGTTACCACATACATACATGTTCCAACCTGCGTCAGTCGCAATAATACCTAAATCTTTACCTTGAGCTTCAGCACACTCACGAGTACAGCCAGACACACCAAACTTCATCTTATGAGGAGTACGGATGCCTTTGTAACGGTTCTCGATCATCACGCCTAGGCCAACTGAATCTTGAACGCCGTAACGACACCAAGTAGAACCTACACATGTTTTCGCCATACGAAGTGCTTTTGCGTAAGCTTGACCCGTTTCGTAACCTGCAGCGATTAACTTCTTCCAGATTGCTGGTAAGTCATCTTTCTGAGCACCAAATAGGCCGATACGTTGTGCACCTGTGATCTTGGTGTACAAGTTGTATTCAGCAGCAACATCAGCAAGAACGCTTAGTGCTTGAGGTGTTACTTCACCACCCGCCATACGAGGGATTACAGAGTAAGTACCGTCTTTTTGCATGTTACCTAGGAAGTTGTCGTTGGTATCGTGCAGCTTCACTAATTCAGGCTTAAGGATGTGTTCACCCCAGCAAGAAGCAAGGATAGAACCTGCTAGAGGCTTACATACTTCACAGCCGTAGCCTTTACCGTATTTCTCTAATAGCTCATCGAACGTTTTGATTTCTTCGATGCGAATTAGGTGGAAAAGCTCTTGGCGAGAGTATGCAAAGTGCTCACACACGTCGTTCTTCACTTCAACACCAGCTTTAGCAAGTTCAGCGTTTAGTACTGAAGTCACTAGTGGAATACAACCACCACAACCAGTACCTGCGCCTGTTACTGCTTTGATATCACCGATTGTGTGGTGACCTTCAGCAACCGCTTGAGCGATCTTGCCTTTAGTCACATCGAAACAAGAACAGATAACAGCAGACTCAGGAAGAGAATCCGCGCCAAGTGTTGGCTTTTCAGCACCAGCATGAGCAGGAAGAATCAATGCATCTGGGTGTTCTGGTAGGTCGATTTCGTTCAGCATAAGCTGTAGAAGATCACCGTAGTCAGACGTGTCGCCAACCATTACTGCACCAAGCAGCTTCTTGTTGTCTTCAGAAACGATTAGACGCTTGTAAACTTCTTGTTCTTCGTTTTGGTAAACGTAGCTCTTACAGCCAGGAGTACGACCGTTCGCATCGCCGATAGAGCCTACTTTCACGCCCAAAAGCTTAAGCTTCGCAGACATGTCAGCACCTTCAAATGTGCTTTCGTTACCAACAACGTGGTCAACCGCTACCGTTGCCATTTTGTAACCAGGAGCCACTAGGCCGTAGAACGTTTGGTTCCAAGACGCACACTCACCGATTGCGTAGATGTCTTTGTCTGTCGTTTGACAGTGATCATTAATCTCGATACCGCCACGTGGTGCAATACCCAGCCCCATTTGACGAGCAAGTTTGTCTTGTGGGCGAATACCAGCAGAGAATACGATGAAATCAGTTTCTAGCTCTGTACCGTCTGCAAAGCGCATTACGTTACGAGCTTCAGTGCCTTCAGGAGCAATCTCAAGCGTGTTCTTACTTGTATGTACGTTAACGCCCATACGTTCGATTTTTTGACGAAGTTGGTTACCACCCGCTTGGTCAAGCTGCTCAGCCATTAGCTTTGGAGCAAACTCAACAACGTGCGTGGTTACACCAAGAGCTTTTAGTGCGCCTGCAGCTTCAAGACCAAGCAAACCACCACCAACAACCACACCAGATTTAGAATTCTTAGCGGTTGCTTCGATAGCTTTCAAGTCTTCGATTGTGCGGTAAACGAAACAGTCTTTACCTTCGTTACCTTTGATTGGCGGAACGAATGGGTATGAACCTGTAGCAAGGATTAGCTTGTCGTATTGAATTTCACGACCAGTACTTGAGTAAACTGTTTTCTTTTCACGGTTAACGTTAATAGCACGCTCACCGATCAGCATGTTGATGCCGTGTTTCTCGTAGAAGCCTTCTTTAACTAAAGAAAGTTCGTCCGCAGTATGGTGTGAAAAGTAAGAAGAAAGGTGTACACGATCATAGGCTACGCGAGGCTCTTCACAGAAGACTGTGATGTCCATGTTAGCAACGTCTGTCTTCTCGACTAAATCTTCGATATAGCGATGGCCGACCATCCCGTTACCGATTACGACTAGCTTCATCTTGCTCATAAGAATTCCTGAAGGTTATATATTTCTTAACTGAGCGAATAATGAATTATGAAAGAAAATGAAAATATGATGTAAATCAATTACGAAATCGAACTACCCTAAAGGGGTAGGACAAAAGAGGTAGATCTGCTGATTTATCATACGAAGCAAACGAATAACCGTAGGTTTAATAAGGTTTAGCGGGGTTTTATATACACTTTCGTGCAGTAAATAAGATGTTGTAAAGTTTCACAATAGGTTAGCAGCAACACAAGTAAATGACAATCATTTTCATTTGTGGTCATAATAAGTGTAATAACTCATGAAAGCGTTACAGGATCATGAGCAACTATGTATAAATATGAAGAATTTAATGACGCAAAAGACAGTCGCCCTTTTCCATTCCCCACTCATTCCACTCACAAACGGCGCAATTGGTTAACAGATGCTGTTGGTTGTTTAGCAAATGATAGGTTTACATAAGGAAAAGACCGGCACAAAAGTGATCTGATATAGCTTGTTCCTAGTGGTGCTACTGATTAGAGAGCATACGTGGAAGTTTGAACATAGCATGAGGGTTTAGAATTTCAGATAGCAAAAAGGCCAGCATTTCTGCTGGCCTTTCAACTTTGAATAGTGGAGGCGCCTCCCGGAGTCGAACCGAGGTCCACGGATTTGCAATCCGCTGCATAGCCACTCTGCCAAGGCGCCTTCAATAGTGTTTTAAGAGAACAACTCTTTTGATTAATACCAAGCGAGGTAATA
>NZ_JBFRTQ010000001.1:41185-46808 GCF_041474195.1 Vibrio sp. 10N.222.52.C3
AAGCGAGGTAATAATCAAATAGATGGTGCCCCGGGCCGGACTTGAACCGGCACAACGCGAACGTCGAGGGATTTTAAATCCCTTGTGTCTACCAATTCCACCACCAGGGCACGCAATTCTTTATTGCGATGCCGATTACTGAAAAGTAAAACACCATCTTAATGTCGAAATGAATCAACACTACAAAATTTGGAGCGATACATCGGGTTCGAACCGATGACCTCAACCTTGGCAAGGTTGCGCTCTACCAACTGAGCTAGTATCGCATTTTCATTCTTATTATCTCTTAACTTATCAAACTAAGAGAAAGAATGGAGGCGCCTCCCGGAGTCGAACCGAGGTCCACGGATTTGCAATCCGCTGCATAGCCACTCTGCCAAGGCGCCTTTAATAGTGATTTAAGAGAACAACTCTTTGTTCATCACTCTACTCAAAATGTAGAAGCTAGATAGATGGTGCCCCGGGCCGGACTTGAACCGGCACAGCGCGAACGCCGAGGGATTTTAAATCCCTTGTGTCTACCAATTCCACCACCAGGGCAACGCAATCTTGCGAGGCCGATTACTGAAAAGTAAAAACACCATCTCTCAGCGACCTAAGCCGTGAGAACGAGGTGTACTTTAACGGAAGGAAAAAATTCGTCAACAATAAATTTTATCTTTTAATTCAAGTGATTAATTATCGAACTCAAAAGAATAAATTTAGTGCAGCTTGTACGGTTCTTATACTTGGATTTCTAATTTAAACGGACAAATCACTGACAACCATTGATTCAAATACCAATTGAATGCGGTGATTTTATTGTTTTAAACCAAGCAAATGGCGTTTTCATGTGCTTTTCACATTCAACGATTAGAGTTTGAAGTAACTCTTATTAAGAAGTAAACATGTGAAACCACTAAAACGATATCAATATGAGCGCTATGCCGTTCTTTGTAACCTCGCCTACCCTAGAGTTTTTAAGCAGACTCGCTATGGTTTTGACCCTAATGGACAACGCATCATCAAGAACCAGTTTGGTAAAACCATGATTAGAGTGTTGTGGAGTAGCGACAAAGATGAAGTGGTTGTGGTAATCAAAGGATCGCACAGTATCTCAGATTGGCTACTAACCTTTGCTCTATGGACAAGAAGCTGTAAGAGAATTGGGCTCAATTATCGTGTGCATGCGGGTTTCTACCATCTAATGTTTCAAGAGAGCCAGCCAAGTCGTAATGAAGATAAGCTTGGCTTAACCGTTATTGAGCGCTTGGAAGCCACGCTCACACCTCTCATCGAACAAGGAAAAAGAGTGTCTATTACTGGCCACTCTTCCGGAGGCGCTATCGGTTGTGTCTTCGCTGATTACTTTGATCAAAAGTACCCAGGCTGTATTAAACGAATAGTGACTTTTGGCCAACCCGCCATTGGTGATTGGAGCTTTCGAAAGCACTATCGCATGAGTAAGAAGACCTACCGAATTTGCTGTGACATCGACATCGTGACCTTCATGCCACCGGTTCCTTTGCTCTATTGGCATGTAGGTAAAGTGCTTTGGCTTTATAACGGACGAATCTATGAGAACACTCCTACATTAATCCGCCTTGGTCGCTCTATCTTTAGTTGGCTGATAAGACCTTTCTCTTACCACTTGATGAGCAAGTATATCCGTAACAAAGATTTCTTTGATAAGCATTGAAATGGGTACGTAGGAAGCTTTTAGCGGGGCCAGAAACGAAAAAACCAGTCACTAGGACTGGTTTTTTCTGAATTATGGAGGCGCCTCCCGGAGTCGAACCGAGGTCCACGGATTTGCAATCCGCTGCATAGCCACTCTGCCAAGGCGCCTTCAATAGTGTTTTAAGAGAACAACTCTTTTGATCAATACCAAGCGAGGTAATAATCAAATAGATGGTGCCCCGGGCCGGACTTGAACCGGCACAACGCGAACGTCGAGGGATTTTAAATCCCTTGTGTCTACCAATTCCACCACCAGGGCACGCAATTCTTTATTGCGATGCCGATTACTGAAAAGTAAAACACCATCTTAATGTCAAAATGAATCAACACTACAAAATTTGGAGCGATACATCGGGTTCGAACCGATGACCTCAACCTTGGCAAGGTTGCGCTCTACCAACTGAGCTAGTATCGCATTTTCATTCTTAATATCTCTTAACTTATCAAGCTAAGAAAAAGAATGGAGGCGCCTCCCGGAGTCGAACCGAGGTCCACGGATTTGCAATCCGCTGCATAGCCACTCTGCCAAGGCGCCTTTTTAATTCAACACTTTAGGTACTTAAGTAAGCCGCACCGCTGTGTTCGGGTGCCTACTTTACGGATTGAGGGGAGATAGTCAAACAAAAAAGTGAATTTAAATTCCGTTTGCTGACATTTAAATCAAATTGCTGCATGTTCGATCTCTTTAATCAAAAAACACACAGCAAAATCGAGTTAAACAAGATGTTCTAGCGCTACCACTTCTTCATAAAACGACCGACAAGACTCGGATGATACGCCCAGCAGTGGTCAAACATAGTCATAAGTTGAGGGTTGCCATACTTAGAAAGACTAACCGCATGGAAACGGTTTTTGTGTTCTTTCAACTTTTCAACCTGAGCAATCATTTCGTCTGATTGTTTCGGCGCAATAAAGTCAGAAAGTACGATTAAATCGGCATTCTTGTATTTATCACCAGTCATTAGGTCAATCGACTTCATGAGAACAGGTTCCAAATCCGTACCGCCGTGGAATGAGTAACTTAAGAAGTCGCTCGCTTCACGTAGGCCATCTTGCCTTGTTAACTCATAGGTAATCTGCTCAGAAGAAAAAAGAATCACATAACAGTCTCTCTCTTCTGCAAGAGCAATTTGCATTAAGGCATAAGCCATTGCTTTAGCAGACTGCTCAGGGAAACCACTCATAGAACCCGAAGCGTCCACACAGACTATAAACGGGCCCTTTTCAATATCGATGTTCTTGCTATCTGGTTTTTGCGCCTTCACTTTGCGTAACGTGCGTGATTTACCTTGCGAGCGATAGCTCAGTAAACGCTTGTCGGCCAAGTGCTTGTAAAAGATAACCTCAAGTTCAGGATAAGCTAAGAACATGGTTTCGTTTGGCAGCATCTTGTTAAGGTCATCACTTTCATGAATCCCGACAATATCATCGACCGCTTCATCGCTTTTCTCTTCAACCACCTGCAATTCTTCTACAGGGGCTTTGTGTAGCGAAGGATCATCTTCCTCACCAGCCATACGGCCTAGCTTTTCAGCGATCTCTTGCAAGCCCTTGTGCTTATTCAAGAACTCAGCATGACGTTTCATGATGGTAAGGTCTGTTTTGCTTAATTTGGCAGAAGCCATGTCCCACAAGCGCCCTACACTGCCTTCATCACCCGACTCAGTCACTTTATCCATGTTTTTCATGGTTTCCATGCGCTGATAAAGATCGGCTAAGACTTTTTCTTTGCTTGTTTCAAGTTCAGTTACTTGAGCTTGTTTAATCGCATCAGAAAGTGATTGGTACCATTGGTCGCAAAAGTAGTGTGGAAACATCGCGTTATAAACACCCTTGTTGTTCTCCATAAGGCGTCGAGCTTGTAGATAAAACGCTGAGTGCCACTCCAGCTTTTTGATAACGCTGTCAATCTCATCAAAGAACTGAGGTTCATCCCAGTAAATCACTTCTTGGTAAAGGGCGATTTCCTCTTGGAATCGATCAGTTTCACACACCTTAGTAACGCGTTTTTTAACTTTACCGCGCCATTTAACTAAGTGGTTTTTCACTGAGGTTTTCACACCTTTGTTCTCTGCAGCCATCATGACTTGAGAACGAGCGATGAGATCATTCATCGCGGTATCAATGATTCCTGAATCAGCCACCATCAAAGCGAGGTTTAAGCCGTCTGCTCCTAACATATGCTCTCCTCTTACTCGAAGTACTGGCTCATAAACTTAATACGCTGAGCGATCTTGGCACTCTTCACTTTCGTGGTTTCAAGATCTTGCGTTACCGATTGCAAACTTGCTTCCATCGCTTTTGGTAAATCAGGGTCAATATAGTTATGAGGTAATGCATCATGGAATTCAGTACGAACGCGTTTTAACTTGAATTCAGCTTCAGTTAACTGTTCTAAGGCTTTCTCAGCGCCACTCAACCACTTGTTGTACAGTTCTTGGTCTAAACCGTCAGTAGTAACCACACTCACCAATACAGAGCGATTGGCGATGTCTTTAATCACTAATTGGTTTGATGCATCCAAGTCGAGTTTTAAACGGCATAGGTTTTTATTTTCGTTTACGTAACCGTAAATATCACCGTGACCTTCTTTAAGAACACGATCAAAATCGTCTTTGGCTACGTATACCCAACGGCTATCGCCTTTCTCAGATTCAGAAACCGACATGTTGCTTTGCAGCATAACCAGTTTCACTAGATTGTAAGCACTGCCCACGCTGTACATTTTCGCGTTCTTGATGTCATTCTGGTAAACATCTTTACGCAACAAGCCACTGGTTGACTCCATAGAAAGTGACACCGACAACGTTGATTCAACATCGTCTTGAATCTCTTCTAACTCTTCACGAGATATTTCAATTTGAGCTTTCGACTCTTGTTGATCAAACGCTCGGTTCAATGCAAAGTCTTTCACCACGCTACGAACCACATCACGTGATTCTGGGCTATGCCACAAACAATCTTGCAGAAGCATAATATCCAGAGGGTTCACGCTATCGCGACCACTAAAGAACGCACTCGCTTTCAATAGTTTAACGGCCTTCTTCCAGCGTCTATCTGATACATACAATTCTGACTCTGAAGCAGAGCCTTGCTTCTTAACCGTCTCTTCAAGCATGGTTTTTAGTTCAAACAACTTATCAAACGAATTGTCTGTCAGTTCCAGCTTATCGAGCTCTTTCTGCCATTGATGGTATTCAATGTCCGTAATCGCCAAACCTTTTGGAATTACCGCTTCTTGAGAAGTACCCGTCGTCAGCATCGATTTGAAGTTTTGTTTGTTTTGAATACGGTTCACGAACACGCGTACCAACATACGGTCATAAAGTGCTTCCAAGCCGCTGTCTTCATCTGGAAGTTCGTTGGATGCCGATACTAGTAGACGCATCGGTACACGTTCAATATCACTGCCGTTTTTGAAAGTCTTTTCGTTAACGACAGTAAGTAGCGTGTTTAGGATTGCAGGGCCGGCTTTCCAGATCTCATCGAGGAAGACGACTTGTGCAGTTGGTAGGTAGCCTTCGGTTAGTCTTACGTAACGACCGTTGTCTTTTAATTCTTGGATACTTAGTGGGCCGAACACTTCCTCGGGAGTAGAGAAACGAGTCATCAAATATTCGAAATAGCTGCTGTTATCAAAAGCCTGAATGAGACGTTTCGCGATAAGGCTTTTTGCGATGCCCGGAGGGCCTAATAGAAACACGCTTTCACCAGCCAAAGCAGCCAGTAAACAAAGCTTAATGGTGTCTTCTCTTTCGTAGACACCATCAGACAGAGCATGCGCTAATTTATTGATTCTTTCAGAGAGTAGCGCCTT
Source organism: Vibrio sp. 10N.222.52.C3 (assembly GCF_041474195.1). Classification (NCBI taxonomy): domain Bacteria; kingdom Pseudomonadati; phylum Pseudomonadota; class Gammaproteobacteria; order Vibrionales; family Vibrionaceae; genus Vibrio; species Vibrio sp. 10N.222.52.C3. The sequence continues at coordinate 46,722 of NZ_JBFRTQ010000001.1, forward strand.
GTCAGCATGTGAAGAAATAGAAGGGTTCATGCGTTACTCCGAAAATCTTTGAACAGTTGAGAGTGTAGAATTGTTTTTATACATTTG
>NZ_JBFRTQ010000002.1:0-55640 GCF_041474195.1 Vibrio sp. 10N.222.52.C3
GTGCTACGAGTTACTACGCTATCAATGTCAGAGCCAGTGTCATACCTTGCTCCCTTGATTGGGATAAGCTTAACAGCTACAACCTTTTCGACTGCGTTAGATGAGGCACCACCACAGTATGAGTTGTGTGATGTTGTGTCATAAGGCTTATCATTACCGTCGACTGTACATTTGATAGCCGTTGCTGAAATCACGCCAGCATCATTGATATCCGTCGCATCAATGATTCTAAATTGGTTATTGTGACTAGACGCATCACCATCATTTGTTAAGTCATCTAACCACCATGCTTTACCACCAAAAATATCAACACGGCGTTCATCAGTTGAAGACGGGAGATCGTAAGGGTAAATAAAGCCTCTATGTCTTCTTTCGCTGCCATCGACTTCACGCGTCGTTTCCGCATCGATCTGGCCAACAAGTTCATTGTAATTATTTACCGCTTTAGCTTCACCGCTTGAGCCACTGAAGAAGATACCGCCAGACAAATACGTTGCTGTTGGGTTTTTAGCATCCGTTACAATAAAAGGCTTATTACCGGCACTACCATTTTCAGGAACATAACCGTTACGTTTTGAATATCCAACTGCAAACAAGTTGTCGTTAATATCGGTTGCTACTGAGTTACTGTATCTAGCATCATCGTTAGATGAACCAGACTTAACCTCTGCACCGCTAATTTGTGTAGTTGTCCACGTTGCCGTAGCGAGATCGAGTGAAGTACTCACAAAGACACTTGCATTCATATCTTGTAGATCGCCGTTTCCATCAGCAGTATTATAGCCTACACCATAAAAAAGAGAGTCCGATTCAACAATTGAACGCATGCTGCCTTGGGCAAAATAATCGCCCTGTTGAGCGTTACCAGATCTAATCCAGTCGATCTCTTTCGTTATTGTGCCATCCCAAATAGCCGCCTTTGAACTAAACGTTGTATCTGACGTATCCGTTTTAGCTCCTTCCGTAGATACACTACCTACATTGTAAACTTTGTCGTTACTTGCTTTGATAGCGTGCCATGCACGAGTTTCCGAAGTGCCTGTTGGCCCATTTGGTGTAGTTGTGAACATCGCGTTATTACGAATACCACCTTCAGATTTAACCCCCAAAGGCTCAACTTCATCGGCATCGTTTATATAAAGCGAGTTAATTACCGTATTGCGGCTATCAAAGGTTTCGCCACCTTCAACAAAGGCTTTCGCATTGACATGAGTAAGGTCATTTCTTTCCTTACTCCAAGTGTCATTCCAACGGTTTTCAGCCCAACTTTCACATGTAGAATATCTCAGCTCTCGATAACAATAGTTTTCGAAATCATCACGCTCTTGAATGTACTGAAATGGTGCATCCATTGCGAATGGTACTTCTTCACGATAACTTACCGCTTCAAGCGTATCGCGAGTCTCACCAGCAAGTTTAAATGCACTATCGGTACAGTTGGTTGCAGCTGAATCGAAGCAACCTAACGCAAACTCATTCGTTCCGTCTGTCGCAACACCAGGTTGAATCGCCACACCATAGATTTCAGAGGCACCTGTAATTGAAGGAGTGACTTCAACGACCTTGTAAAGCGCTGCGTTAGCATGAGTTGCCGCCAAAACTAGGGCTGCAACTGTAGTTAATTTAAATTTAGTACAAGTCATTATTACTTCTTAACTTTCCTGTTGTAGTGCCTCGAGCTCTTCCCAGCGCTCAAAAGCAACTTCAAGCTCCTGCTCTGCTGCAGATAGCTTATCTAATACTGGTTGTGTCTGCTCTACAGATTTCGAAAAGAAGCTTGGATCGTTGACTTCTTCCTGAAGAGTTTCAATTTGAGTTTCCAATTCTTCTAAACGCATTGGTAGCGCTTCTAGTTCTCGTTGTAGCTTATACGATAACTTCTTAGGTTTAGCCTTAACTGGCGCAGTTTTGGGAGTTTCCTCAACTACTTTCTCAGGCTTTGATGGCTTTTCAACCTGTCGGTACTCTAATGCTTGCTTTCTTTGCTGTTGAGCATCGTGATAGCCACCAACAAATTCTTCAATCACACCGTTACCTTCGAAGATCCAACTTGTCATAACCGTGTTATCAACAAACTGACGATCGTGGCTCACTAAAAGAAGCGTACCCTGATAGTTGGCAAGCAAATCTTCTAAAAGTTCCAAAGTTTCGATATCTAGATCGTTGGTTGGCTCATCGAGAATCAATAAGTTGTTCGACTTAAGGAAGATACGAGCTAATAACAGACGGTTTTTCTCACCACCTGATAGTGCCTTAACAGGAGTACGAGCACGTTTTGGTGAGAATAAGAAATCTTGTAAGTAGCTTAGTGCATGACGCTCACGGCCGCCTACTGTCACTTCTTGCTTACCATCCGCTAGGTTATCAATTACAGACTTCTCAGGATCTAGGATTTCGCGGTATTGGTCGAAGTAAGCCACTTCAAGTTTAGTACCACAATGCAGACGACCTGAATCAGGCTTAAGCTGGTCAAGAAGCAGCTTAAGTACCGTACTCTTACCACAACCGTTAGGACCAATCAGAGCAATACGATCACCACGCATGATGTTGAAGCTGAAATCTTTAACAATCTCTTTGCCTTCGAAGCCAAAGTTAATGTTCTCTGCTTCAAATACAATCTTACCAGAACGCTGGCCATCGTCGATTTGGATAATCGCTTTGCCCTGCACTTCACGACGGTTCAAACGTTCTTCACGTAGCTTCTTAAGCGCACGTACACGGCCTTCGTTACGAGTACGACGAGCTTTAATACCCTGACGAATCCAAACTTCCTCTTGAGCAAGCTTCTTATCGAATTCAGCGTTTTGCATTTCTTCAACACGAAGCGCCTCTTCTTTCTCAACAAGGTAATTTTCGTAATCGCCCGGGAAAGAGCTCAATTTACCGCGATCAAGATCGACAATACGTGTTGCCATCGATTTAATGAACGCACGGTCATGCGAGATAAAGATGATTGAACCGCGGAAGTCTTTCAGGAAGCCCTCTAACCATTCAATGGTTGCAACATCCAAGTGGTTAGTCGGTTCGTCGAGTAGAAGCACGTCAGGGTCACATACAAGCGCACGAGCAAGTGCCGCTTTACGTTGCCAACCACCAGACAAATCTGTCAGTTTGGTTTCAGCAGTCAGCTTAAGTGCTGCCAATACGTTACTTACACGATCTTCAAAACGCCATGCATTAGCATGATCCAGTTGTTCTTGAACGCGAGTAAGGCGGTTTAGATTCTTTTCACTTGGGTCTGTCGCGATGAGATCCAGAAGATCATGATAGATCTTCAGCTGTTCGCCGATTTCAGCAAGGCCACCAGCAACATAGTCATAAACTGTACCTTGTTCATTACGCGGTGGATCTTGTTCTAGACGAGACACAACCACATCTTGCGTGATTTGCATCTTACCGTCGTCCATGATGATGTTTCCAGATAGGATTTTCATCAATGTCGACTTACCAGCGCCATTGCGCCCTACTAAACATACACGTTCGTTTTCTTGCAGCACGAAGTCCGCACGATCTAATAATGGGTGATCACCAAACGCTAATTGCCCATTATGAATTGTAAGTAATGCCATTCTTCTTTAACCAATCATTAAGTTCTAACAAGCCAAATGGCCAGTTAAGCTCTGAGCTTTGAGAAAGGTCAGAGCTTTCAAATTTGAGCACCGGAATAGTGACCCCGTAACGGGAAAAGAGCTCATCATCAAATGCAATGTCAACAACGTTGACGTGATGGCTAATGTTTAACTGTTCCGTGAGTTGGAATGCCATCTCACATAGATGGCACCCTTCTGTACTGTAGAGAGTCAGCACTCTATATCCTTATACGATCTCTTAACTACTTATGTGTAATCAACCAGCAGTTATGAATGTGCTTATTGCGAGAGAAGTCCAATGGAAGTGTCTTCGCTGAGATATTCTGAGCCTTAAGACCTAACTCATCTAGAGCTTCCAAGTCCATTTTGAAGTGACGCTTGTTGTTAGAGAACACAATCGTGCCTTCTTCACGAAGAAGACGTTTAAGGTTTTCCATCAGCTGAATGTGATCACGTTGAACATCGAAAGATTGATCCATACGCTTTGAGTTAGAGAACGTAGGTGGATCGATAAAGATCAGATCATAAGAACCCTGCTCTTTAGCTAGCCATTGTAGACAGTCAGCTTGAACAAACTGATGTTGACGACCAACACGACCGTTAAGCTCCATGTTCTCTTTCGCCCACTCTAGGTAGGTATTAGACATATCAACAGTAGTTGTAGAACGAGCACCACCCACAGCAGCATGAACAGATGCACTTCCTGTATAAGCAAACAAGTTTAGGAAATCCTTACCTGCGGCCATCTCACCGATACGACGACGAGTGATCTTATGATCTAGGAACAACCCGGTATCTAGGTAATCATGAAGATTAACAATCAGCTTAACGCCATACTCGTTCACTTCTAAGTTCGATGAGTCTTGAGCCAATTTCTGGTATTGAGAACGGCCTTTCTGTTTCTGACGAACTTTAAGCACAACGTTGTTTGCTTCTACGCCTGTTACTTGAATAGAAGCACGGATGATATCGGTTAAGCGACGTTTTGCCTTCTCTTCCGGTACATCTTTAGGCGCTGCGTATTCTTGAATCACAAGGTGACCTGGGTATACATCAATCGCTACATTGTATTCTGGTAAGTCCGCATCGTAGATACGGTAACAATCTAATTGCTCTTTCTTAGCCCACTTGCCAATTTTACCGATGTTCTTTTTAAGACGGTTCGCGAAATCAGGTGCAATCAATTGTTCTTGCTCGCCTGATGGACGCTCTGACATCGGACGATCTGAAATTGAGTAGTTCTTTTGGTGACACGGTAACGCACCGTTGTTCAACTTGAACTGTTTATCTGCACGCATGCGTAAGCAGCTTAGTAGCTCGTCTGAGCTAGAGAAGATAGATGCGTTACAGCCACCAAATTCAGCTTTGAGCTGTGCACCGAATGCTGTGTAAAGTGCAATAAGACCCGGCTCGGTACCTAAACGCTCACCATAAGGCGGGTTAGAAACAATCACACCATCAGTAAACTCTGTAGGACGCTTAAGCTTTGCAGCATCGCCTACTTCGAATTCAATCAACTCTTCAACACCGGCACGACGAGCATTGTCACGCGCTGTTTTGATCATACGTTCATCATTGTCGTAGCCATAGAACTTACATTCCACTTTCTTAACACCACGACGACCTTGAACGTTCGCTTCAGCTTTCACTTCAGCCCATAGCTCTGGTTCGAAATCTTCTAGTGATTCAAAACACCACTTCTGACGTTTAACACCTGGAGCCATGTTTGCAGCCATCATCGCCGCTTCAATCACTAACGTACCTGAACCACACATTGGATCTAGGAAAGGCTTAGTTGCGTCCCAACCACTACGAAGAAGAATCGCGGCAGCAAGAGTTTCACGTAGTGGTGCTCGACCTGATTCAGGACGGTAACCACGTTGGTGAAGACCGCTACCTACCATATCAACACCAAGAATCGCTTTATCACGGTGTAAACGAACGTGGATACGAATGTCTGGGTTCTCTTTGCTAATAGAAGGACGAGGTAAAGACTTCTTCTCAAAGCAATCAACAACGGCATCTTTTACTTTCATCGCACCGTATTGGCTATTACGGATTTCGTTGTTCGTACCATTGAAGTCAACAACAAAACGCTTAGAGCTATGGAATTGATTTACCCAGTTAACCGCAGTGGTTGATAGGTACAAATCCATGTCGTCCATACAAGTGAATTCAGAAAGGACACGTACAAATCGAGAAGCCAAACGGCTCCACAAACAACAACGATAAATTTGCTCATTGGTCGCTTTGAATTTAACACCTGCTTGAACAGGTTTTGCGTTTGTAATCCCTAGTTGGGTTAGTTCTTCAACTAATAAATTCTCAAGGCCGTTTGAGGTAACCGCTAGATATTGATTCATAGTGTTCTTTTATTGATAAAAATGAGTTCGATTATACCTGAATTTGTAACTAGAGCATCACACTAAACACGTCTTTTCATTGAATCTTTCGACTAACTGGCTAGCAAATGCACAGTCTTGAAGCGATCGCTTACCCACATCCCCTTAGAACATAAGACCTATCAAACCAACTTCATTTCTGACCACTTATTAACCAAAGTAGCAATGTGAATTTATATTCACCTCAAAACTGGTATATACCAAAGGAGATTTATGGATGAAATTTAGCTACAAAAGACCAAAAACAGGGAATAAAGACGGTAGATTTACTCTTCTGGCGATGAAAACGGGCAGAAATTAAGGTGAAAAAATAGTCGTAAGTTCACTATTTAAATGGTTAAGCCGTGATGTATTTATCAGGATGAGGTTTTTTAGGCACAAAAAAATCGGCTAATGAGCCGATTCTGAGGAAGGTTTATACGTTTGTGTGCTGCGATGCGTGGTTGAAATGATGTGCTAGATTAGAGGTTAACCTACCATCGCTATGTGTGTCTGATGAAGGATAGCGTTCGCGTCTACCATTCTATCGTGCATCACCTTGATTGAGTCTCCAAATCGCAGTCCTTTTGAAGGCGTTAACAGGAACTCTTCTAGGTCAACAAATGCACATAGGCTCGCACACTCTCCCACTTCTAATACAATGAAATACCCTAAGCTATGCTCGTTATTCATTTGTACAATATCCCCTTCTTGAGGATATTCATGGCCAGTACCTTGTGAGTCGAAGAACCAACTCTTAGGCTGTACAGGCTTATGGAAACGCTTTGCTGCCACACAATAGAGTGCTAATTCAGCTTGACGAGGCTCAGACAGTTCTAAGCCAGAAATTTGTTCTTTGAAGGTTTGGTATGAAGATGCGTCATCAACGGTGAATTCATTATCTCGAAACGCGCAGTCCACCAGCTTATTGCGGACCAGATTCGTTTTGAAAATCATATCCTCTCCGAGGTTTAGCATTAATGAACATTGCTGCTCATCGTAATACCAACTCCATGTATCGCTAGGTTTAAGCATCATTTCGTCTCACACTGTTGAACCATTCCATTAGGTAAAACGCAAAATTACCTTCAATTACAGTAATTTTACTGAGCAATAGGCAAAAAAAAAGAGGAAATGAATTCCTCTTTCTTATCGCTTTTCTCTACAACTCAGTGAGTTACAGTGTCTCTTTTAGTAAGACGATGCCAGATTGTCGCTTTTCAAAAATAAAAGCAATTTTCAGCTTATAGATTTTTAACGATGTCGCCAACTAGGCCTGGGCCTTTGTAGATGAAACCAGAGTAAACCTGTACAAGCTTCGCGCCCGCCATCATTTTCTCTTTTGCAGCAACATACGAGTCAACACCACCTACTCCAATGATCGGCAGTTTGTCACCCAGCTCTTCGTGAAGTTTACGAACTACTTCAGTACTACGAGATTGAACAGGACGTCCACTTAGGCCACCCGCTTCATCACAATGTTTCATACCTTCAACGATTGAACGATCCAATGTTGTGTTTGTTGCGATCACACCATCGATCTTATTTTTGATCAATGATTCACAAATTTGGCGAATTTCGTCGTCGCTTAGATCCGGAGCAATCTTAAGAGCAAGAGGAACATATTTACCATGCTTCTCTTCCAGTTCAGATTGTTTCGTTTTAAGTTCAGACAATAGATCGTCTAGAGCTTCGCCGTATTGTAGAGAACGAAGTCCTGGAGTGTTTGGTGAAGAGATGTTCACAGCAATGTAACCAGCGTATTGATATACCTTCTCCATACAGATCAAGTAATCTTCAGCGCCCTTTTCAATTGGTGTATCTTTATTCTTACCAATGTTAATGCCTAAGATGCCATCGTAGTTCGACTTCTTAACATTCTCAACAAGGTTGTCGACGCCTAGGTTGTTAAAACCCATGCGGTTGATGATACCTTCAGCTTCAACAAGACGGAATAAACGAGGTTTGTCGTTACCCGCTTGCGGACGTGGAGTCACTGTTCCTACTTCTACGAAACCAAAACCCATTGCGCCAAATGCATCAATACATTCGCCGTTTTTATCTAGGCCAGCAGCAAGGCCAACTGGGTTTTTAAAAGTAAGACCCATGCACTCTACAGGTCGGTGAGGTAATTGTTGGCGATACAAAAGATCAATAGGTGTGCCTGTGAAGCGCTTGAAATTTTGAATTGCAAGATCATGTGCCTTTTCGGCATCAAGTTGGAAAAAGCCAGTTCTGGCTAGACGGTAAAGCATTGTGCCTCCGATAGAAAAAAGCCCCGTGTAAACGGGGCGCTATTATTTACTTATTTACCCAACTATTCAATCTATTACTGTCTGTAAGGGTAAGATAATCAAGTTTGCTAACGAATGAGGTTCATTATTAAGCAAACGTTATCGTTTCTTCAAGTTATTAAGCCATTTCTAATCTCAACCTTAGTACAGCCATCAGGTCACTTAACAACAAACAACGTTTGCGTCGAAGTTTGTTCTTCAAAAGTCGTTAGGCCTATTGTTTCCACTTTACCGAAACGAAAAAGGCAGACCTTGTGGCCTGCCCTTATACTTTTTCGTCTTATCTAGTAACTAGTCTTTTGACATGCAGTTTAGATTCAACAGCATCAATTCACGCAATGCTACTGAGAACTTAGCAAACTCATGAACAGAACCTACTTTGAATTCGTTTAGGATGCTTTCCCAACGATGTAGAGAAACAGAGTTACTTTCCATCCAGTCATCAAGCGCTTTAATCACATCGATATCTGAAGCACAACCACAGTTAAGTACTTGACCAGTTAACTGGCGTTGCTGCCAATCCAGATCTTCTCTGAATGCTGCACGCGCCAGTGCTTGCCAGTTGTTGTCTATAGCTTGGCCATTGATTTGCTTCAAGAACCAGTGCAGTGACAAACGGTCGCCTAGGTTGAAGTAAAGCTTAGACGCTTGCTGTACTGTTTTACCTGTTTCACGAGCCACTGTAGATATATCCAGTGCTGAGTACAGGCTAGACAAACGAGCCACTGAATTAGCCAGCTCAGCGTTTACACCTTGGTCAATCCATACTTGAGCCATTGCTTGATGCTCTTCTACTTCTGAAGCCACTAGGTTTTCATCCAGCTTCTCAGTAATTGCGACGACATCACCTTGGTAAAGCTCAATCAATGCATTCACTGACTGTTTACCGGTACGGTTTCTTAGCAACCAGCGTGCTAGACGACGAAGCGTACGACGTACATGGTAAAGCAATTCGTATTGAGCTTCAGAACTTGAGATGTTGTCCAGTTCACGGATGCTCTTCAATACCTTACCCAGGCCGTAGATTTCACGTGATGCCGCGTAAGCATTCGCAATATCAACAATGTTCGCGCCCGTCTCTTCTTGCAAGCGAGTCACGAAGTTACAGCCCATCTCGTTAACCATTTGGTTAGCAAGCGCAGTCGCAATGATCTCTGCACGAAGTGGATGGTTATCCATGTGCTGGGAGTAGTTACGGCGTAACTCTGTTGGGAAGTATTGCATCAGTTGTTGAGCATGGAACTCATCATTCGCAATGTCATCACTCACAAGATCTTCTTTTAGAACCATTTTACCGTAAGCGATCAATACTGATAGCTCTGGTCTTGTTAGTGCTTGGCCCTGCTTCTCACGTTCTAGCAGCGTTTCGTCATCTGGGATGTATTCCAAACCACGGTCTAAGTACCCGGCTTTTTCCATTGTGTGGATAAAGCGGATTTGCTCTTTCACTAAGCCTACACCTTGATGCTCAGTAACAGAGATAGACTCAGCTTGGCAGTAAGCGTCGTCTAGTACGATTTCACCTACTTCATCTTCCATAGATTCAAGAACTTGGTTACGTTGCTTAACGGTAAGATCACCATTAGACACCAAGCCATTCAAGAAGATCTTAATGTTAACTTCGTTATCCGAGCAATCTACACCACCAACGTTATCGACAAAGTCAGTATTAACTCGACCGCCCGTTAGAGCGTATTCAATACGACCCAATTGAGTCATACCCAAGTTACCGCCTTCACCAACAACCTTAGCTTTCAGGTCACGGCCATCGATACGTAGCACGTCATTTGCACGGTCACCCACATCGGTATGAGTTTCACTAGAAGACTTAACGTAAGTACCAATACCGCCGTTCCAAAGTAGATCAACTTTCATAGACAAGATCGCTTTGATCAAGTCGTTTGGTGCCATTGATGCTTTCTTGGTACCCAGCATTTTCTGAATTTCAGGTGTCAAAGAGATAGACTTCGCTCGGCGAGAGAAGATGCCACCACCTTGAGAAATCAGGTCTTTATTGTAATCTTCCCAACTTGAACGAGGCAGATTAAACAGACGGTCACGCTCTACCCAGCTTGATGCTGATTCTGGATTCGGGTCAATGAAGATGTGCATGTGGTTAAACGCAGCTTGCAAGCGAATGTGCTTAGATAGCAGCATACCGTTACCAAATACGTCACCCGCCATATCACCCACACCAATGGCAGTGAAGTCTGTGCTTTGACAGTTAATACCCATTTCGCGGAAGTGACGTTTAACCGATTCCCAGCCACCTTTCGCCGTGATACCCATGGCTTTGTGGTCGTAACCGTTAGAGCCACCCGATGCAAACGCATCACCTAGCCAGAAGTTGTACTCTTCAGCTACTGAGTTCGCTAGATCTGAGAATGTCGCGGTGCCTTTATCGGCTGCAACAACCAAGTATGGGTCATCTTCATCGTGACGAACAACGCTCTTAGGTGGGATAACCTCACCTTCAATGATGTTGTCTGAAACGTCTAGCAATGCACGGATGAAGCGCTTGTAACAACGTTGACCTTCAGCAAAGATCTCGTCTCGGCCAGACATCATGTGTTGACGCTTACAAACGAAACCACCTTTAGCACCAACCGGTACGATAACCGTGTTCTTAACTTGTTGCGCTTTAACTAGGCCTAGAATCTCAGTACGGAAGTCCTCTTGACGGTCTGACCAACGTAAACCACCGCGTGCTACTTTACCGCCACGTAAATGCACACCTTCAATGTCTGGTGCGTAAACGAAGATCTCAAACGCAGGAACCGGCGCAGGGATATCTGGAATCTCGCTTGGTCTCATTTTCAGAGCCAACCAAGGTTTAGACTGCTTATTCTCGTCTACTTGGTAGTAGTTAGTACGAAGCGTTGCAGTGATCATTTCCATGTAGCGACGAATGATACGATCATCATCCAAGCTTTCTACATGATCCAACTGTTCAGTGATCTTCTTAATAAGATCTTGTTGGCCTTTTACGCTGCCCTTCAGTTTCGGGTCAAAACGCTTGCCGAATAGGCTCACTAGCCCTTTCGCTAATTCTGGGTAATGAGACAATGTGTCTTCAATGTATTGTTGGCTGAATGGGAAACCAACTTGACGCATGTAACGAGCATAAGCACGTAAGATTGAGATTTCACGGCCAGAAAGACCAGCGCCAAGTACTAAGCGGTTGAAACCATCGCTGTCTAACTCACCCGCCCAGATTGCCGCAAAGGCTTGTTGGAAAAGATCGCGAGCTTCACGAAGATCAATGGTCTTATCGCTCTTGTGCAGCATAGAGAAATCAAGGATCCAATAGGTCACACCGTTGGTTTTACGCACTTCATATGGAGATTCACCGATAACGCGTAGGCCAAAGTTTTCAAGCATTGGCATAACATCAGAAAGGTGAATTGGCTCATCGCTGTGGTAGAACAACTTCAAACGAACGGCTTTTGAATCTGCCGCTTCTTCTTGAGGACGGTAGAAAAGCATACCCAGTTTGTTGTCTTCACTTAGCGCTTCTAAACGTTCAATGTCGGCAACAGCAGAACCTGGCATCATGTCTTCTTTGTACGAACGTGGGAATGCACGCATGTACTCTTTCGACAATGGAAGACCTTTGCTTTCACCGAAGTTTGCAATGATAGATTCAGACAGACGGTCATCCCACGTAGACGATACTTCCATTAAATTTTGCTCAATTGTTTTCACGTCCACATCCATGTTGTTGTTATCAACACGAACAATATAGTGCGTTCTTGCTAGCGGGCTTTCAGAGAAGTACGTTGTAAATTCAACCTCTTCTTTACAACCAAAGTACTGTTTCAAGATGCGCTGTGTTTGGCGACGAAGCTCAGTGTTGTAACGATCTTTTGTTACGTAAACCATGCAGCTAAAGAAACGACCAAACGGGTCTTTGCGAACAAACAAACGCAGGAGATCGCGATCTTGCATTTGTACTACGCCCGTACCGACTTCTAGTAGCTCTTCTTCTCGAGCTTGCAGCAGTTCATCACGTGGGTAGTTTTCAAGAATGTTGTGCAGCGCTTTGTAAGAGTATGAACCTTCACGGTAACCACTCGCATCCAAAATACGTTCTACTTTCTCGCGAACAAGAGGAATCGTTTCAACGGTTTGGTTATAAACGGCAGATGTGTAAAGACCAGTAAAGCGGTGCTCACCAATGACCTTACCGTTCTTATCGAACTTCTTAATACCAATGTAATCGTTGTAAGCTGGGCGGTGAATGCGTGAAGCCGTGTTGCCCTTGGTTACGATAAGCACATAAGGCTTTTTCGCTTCAAGACGTGCCGAATCAGAAAACTCAGATAGCTTAACGTTACGTACACGATCTGAGTTCGCAAACAAACCAAGACCTTGCTCCTTGGTCGGTTGCAGTTCAGTGTCGCCGTTAACTGAAACTAGGTCATATTCCTTATAACCCATGAATGTAAAGTTGTGTTCACCTAACCAACGAAGAAACGCCAACGTTTCATCAAAACGTTGGCCATCTACAGGAATGCTCTCTTTCTGCTTTTCTACTTGATTGGTTACTTCTTCAAGTCGTTCTACCATCTTCAACCAATCGTTCACAACTAAGCTAGTATCGGTAAAGATATCCAGTAGCTCCGTTTTAAGAGCTGTCATTTCAGCTTTACTGCTAAGACGGTCAACCTCAATATGGAAAAGCGATTGGAATGCACCTTCGTTATTGCTTACACCGACAACACTGCCCTTATCTGAGCGAGAGATTTGTGTTGGGTTATGAAGCATAAGGTGAGAAGAAAGGTCTAGGCGAGTAAGTGCCATTTTTACGGAATCAACAAGGAATGGGCTGTCTGGAACGACTATCTCAACGATAGTATGAGTAGACTGCCAACCTTGACGACTTACCGTCGGGTTGAAAACGCGTACAGAGATTTCGTCGGCTTTCTTTTCATTGATGTGATGCCATAAGCTAACTACAGCACCGTATAAATCGGATTCGTTTCTCTGAGTCAGATCGTCGTGAGAAACGTTACTAAACAAGTGTTGAGCAAGTTGAGTTACGAGAGGTCGATGAGCAAGGTCAAGTTTGTCTTGAATCAGCTTGTAAACTTTTTCAAGTAAAACTGGAACCACAGTTTCACGTGCGGTCATAGTCACACTCCACAATTAGAATTATATTTTATTATTAGGGGGATCACTTAATCTGGTGTTTGAAACGTGCCGTTGAGCTCTTTTCTACTAACGAGTTAAGCAAAGGTAATGCATTCATTTATTGTAAAAGCATTATTGACAAATGGTTAATTGTTTTGGAGGTGGTAAGAGGTGAAATGTTTGATTATGTGATTAAGATTCCTTTTAACTCACTAGGCACGCCAAGGTTTACAGAGCTTCTAACTTAATAAACTTATTTTTTTGGTCAGTTGTCAGCCTAAACTGCCCTCTAACCCCTATTTGTGTAAGAAATGGTCTGAACCGAGTTGCAGGTAACTGTAAGCGTAAACCTGTTGTTGTTATCACTTGAACTTTACTTGCGGCGCCAGAATAGCTGGCCAAAAACTGCTGATATGAGATGTTAAGTTGGAAAATATAGCGATTCATACGATACCTGTATAAATATACAGTGCCAGTGTTTTTTGGCACTTTTAGATGTCTGACGGTGAAACTGAACTTGAAGCTGCTCTAGCTTATCGAAAATTCGATGAACCAGAAACAAAAAATCAGTGGCAGATATTCTCTACCACTGATGACCTTTCGTTGTAGCAAACAGTTTATTAGTAAACCGCTTATTAGCAAACAGTTACCTGAATGCGCGCTGACTTAAGCCTCTAGTGCTTTCGTCACTTTCTCAAACAAGTCTTTTGCTAGGTTGTCCATGTTCTTTAACGTCTCTAGTTCTTTTTTGATAAGAGCTTGACGTTCATCATCGTACTTACGGAACTTAAGTAGCGGGTCAATCAGACGTGAAGCCACTTGTGGGTTGCTGCTGTTTAGCTCACGTAAGATCTCGCCAGCAAATGCATAGCCTTGACCAGACTTGTCGTGGAATTGAACCGGGTTCATGTTTAAGAATGAACCGACCAAGTTACGGGTACGGTTCGGGTTCTTCAAACTGAACGCCTGGTGCGACATCGACGCTTTGATCACTTCAAGTGCGTTTGAACTTGGGTTTGTACCTTGCAATGCAAACCACTTATCCATAACAAGACCATCGTGTTTCCACTTGTCACTGTAATCCACCATCAAGGTTTCACGACATGGTAGTTGTGCACTGTTTGCCGCGCCCATTGCTGCCATCGTATCTGTCATGTTATTCGCTTGTTGATACATCGCAACAACCAAGTCATTACCCTGCCCAGTATGAGCTAAGTAACTTAAGCAAACTTTACGTAGAGTACGCTTACCAATCGAATCGTGATCGACCGTGTATTCTGTTAGTGCGTGGCTGTGATAAACCGCCGCTAACTCGTCTTCAAGTTCTGCAGCTAGTGTGACTTTCATTGAGTTAAGAACCGATGCGACCGCATCAATATCAACGCGCTCGTACCAACCCGATACTTCATTGTGGCTTGGTAGAGAAAGCATTTCTGCAATAAACGCAGGCTCTAGTGAATCACTCAGCAGTACGCCACGGAATGCATCAACAACAGAATCAGAAAGCTCAAACGCTTGACCCTGCTGAACTTTCTCCACGTTACTGCGGATGTACTTCGCTAATAGCATTTGACCCGCATCCCAACGAGAGAATTCATTGCGAGCATTCACCATCAAGAAGATCAGTTCTTCATCTGAGTAGTCATATTCCAATTTCACTGGCGCAGAAAATTCACGAAGTAATGATGGGATCGGTTGCTCAGAAACGTTTTCAAACACGAACGTTTGCTCTGCTTCTTTCACATCTAATACATTATGAACTGGCTTACCGTTACATTGTAACTCAACAACTTCACCCGCAGCTGTGTACAGCTCGATATCAAGAGGAATATGCAGAGCCTGCTTTTCCGTTTGCTCATGAGTTGGCGCTGTTACTTGGCGAGTTGTTAACGTGTACTGTTTCTTCTCTGCGTCGTACTTACTTTCAACAGACAGCGTCGGCGTACCAGACTGGCTGTACCATAAGCGGAACTGAGATAAGTCAACGCCCGACGCATCTTCCATTGCCGCGACGAAGTCTTCACATGTTGCAGCCGTACCATCGTGACGTTCGAAGTACAGCTTCATGCCTTTTTGGAAACCATCTTCGCCCAACAATGTGTGGATCATACGGATCACTTCACTGCCCTTTTCGTACACGGTCAAAGTATAGAAGTTATTCATTTCTATCACTTTTTCTGGACGAATTGGATGAGACATTGGGCTAGCATCTTCTGCAAATTGTGGACCGCGAATGATACGTACATTGTTAATACGGTTTACTGCGCGAGAACCAAGATCAGATGAGAATTCTTGGTCACGGAATACCGTTAAGCCTTCTTTCAGACTTAACTGGAACCAATCGCGACACGTCACTCGGTTACCTGTCCAGTTGTGGAAATATTCATGGCCGATTACTGCTTCAATACCTAGGTAATCTGTATCCGTTGCAGTTTGGTCGTTTGCTAGAACGAACTTCGAATTGAATACGTTCAAGCCTTTGTTTTCCATCGCACCCATGTTGAAGAAATCAACGGCTACGATCATGTAGATGTCTAAGTCGTATTCAAGATTGAAACGTTCTTCGTCCCACTTCATTGAGTTAATCAAAGAAACCATCGCGTGGCTCGCACGGTCTAGATTGCCTTTATCAACAAAGATTTCTAGGTCAACTTTACGACCTGATTGTGTAGTGTATGCGTCACGAAGTACATCAAAGTCACCCGCTACTAAAGCAAACAAGTACGCTGGTTTTGGATGTGGGTCTTGCCACTTCACCCAATGACGACCGTTTTCACCTTCACCTTCATCTACACGGTTACCATTACTTAATAAGAATGGGTTCTCTGCTTTGTCTGCAATTACCGTTGTAGTGAATTTCGCCAACACATCTGGGCGATCCATGTAGTAAGTGATACGGCGGAAACCTTCAGCTTCACATTGAGTACAGAACGCGCCACCCGACTTGTACAAGCCTTCAAGTGCACTGTTCCCTTCAGGGTTAACTTCGGTAACGATGGTTAGAGTAAATTCTTTTGGAAGGTCATTCAGCGTAAGTTGAGTTTCAGACTGCTCGTACTGAGTCCATTCGTTGCCTTCAACCAAAACAGAAACCAACTTCAAGCCTTCACCATCAAGTACTAATGTCGTGCTGTCTTTCTCCTGCTTAACACTAGAAACAGCCGTAACAATGGATGCTGAGTCGTACAAATCGAAAGTAAGATCGATTTCAGAAATCGTGTGAGATGGTGATTGATAATCTTTACGATACTTGGCTTGAGGTGTATGTGCCATGACGGGTTCCTTTTGATCGTTATACGTAATTATTTTTTAACTGTATATATCTAAAGGTTGAGCGCCAATAAAACAAGGGGAATATTAAAAAAAGGAGGCATTGTAAGAAAATGCCTCCATGTTTTGCTATTTTATCAATCAAATCAGACAGGAACGCCTAAGAAATGAACTGTGCACAATATTATCAACGAGTACGCCGTTACTGCTAAAACTCACGACTATCGAATGCGATTGAGTACCGCAAACATATCTCCCTCTTCACCTTGCAGCGTTAACACATCGCTGTTCAGTGTATATCGAGTGCCGTGTTCACCGTTCTCATAAAGTAACACTAGTTGATCGCCTTCTGTGTAATACACCCCGCGACGAATGACTTCACCACCTTCTTCATCTGATACTCGGAACATGAATATAAAGTCCGGCTGAAGGACTAAATCCATTTTTTGAATGTTACTCGCACGTAGATCGCTTCCAGACAGTTGGGCACTTGACCAGATTCCCGCCAATGCATTTGGCAAGGCCTTAGTGAACATAACACCGTTAAGATTCAGCATGTTGTGATTACTGCTGTACGCGTAAACCTGAGGTTCTGAGGTATTCAAACCCAAAATAATCGTGTCTTCATTGGCGTTATACAAACCTTCCCAATGATCGACACTGTAGTCTTTCTTTTGGATATCGATAGTGAATGAGTAGTTTGAATCAAGAGTGAGCTTGATCGCTCTAAAGTTTTCAGTGCCTTGCTCAGGATCAGGATTCATCAAATACCAATCACCAAGCAGCAAAGGAAGGTCAAAATGAGATAGATTACTATCACTTTTTGATTGTTGGTTACTCGAAGCGACCTCGCTCCCAAAAGCCACAAAACTTAAACAAGATAAAAATAGTAGAATCCATTTCATAAGCGTCCCCTCGTTTTCTTTAAGCTTAGGCACGTAATGAATAGAAAGCGAAAAAATATGATCTAAGTCACTAAATTTTAAGTGCGAAGTAACTTAAATGTCATTATCACTCGAAAAATAATACTTAAGTTTAGTTATTTTTACAGTGTACTTCACAGCCGAAAATCAAATAACAGTGGTTCTGCAGCAAGTTAAAAAGCGAGGAAGCATGCCGTTAACATGACATTATTCGAGGCAAGAACACAGGTACAAAAAAAGCGAGCCTAAGCTCGCTTTTCAAATAGTACATCTTTAAACAATCACCTTATAACAGGTATTTTGTTTATTTCTTGATCATATCCAGCATGATAGCAACTGATTCATCAAGATAAGCATCCGGGGCTTCGTAGTCTTTTGGAATATCATCCAACGTTTTAAATGCCTCTAACTTAGCGGCTTTTTGACGTTGGTTAATACGCTCTAGACGAAGCGCATCCGCATCATCACTCTCTTGTTGACGAACCTTTTCATTAAGAGAAAGGTCATTGTCGTCTTTATCTGCCTTATATTTTTCAATATCTTGCGCGATAAAGCCAAATTCCATGTCTGTTGCGATACGAGCTTCGTGTTTAGCCGTCAACGCTGCGATCTGCTCATCGTTACGCTGTAACACTGAGTACTTCGCTTTGTCGATGCTGTCCCAAGGAAGAGCGTTGTCTTCAACACTTTCACCAGTATCTGCAGGATCAATTGGCGTTGGGTAAGCAATATCAGGTACTACACCCTTGTTTTGCGTACTACCACCATTGATTCGGTAGAATTTTTGGATTGTGTATTGAACGTAGCCTAACTCTTTATCGAACAAATCATAAATATGATTCAAAGAGCGATGCTGTTGCACCGTACCTTTACCGAAAGAGTTTTCACCTAGGATGATTGCACGGCCATAATCTTGCATCGCTGCTGCAAAGATTTCAGACGCTGAAGCACTGTAGCGATTCACCAATACCGTTAACGGGCCTTGGTAACTGATTTGACCATCAGTATCGCTGTTCACTTTGACACGACCGTAGCTATCACGAACCTGAACAACAGGTCCTTCTTTGATAAACAAACCAGAGAGTTCAGTTGCTTCAGTCAGTGCACCACCACCGTTGTTTCGGAGGTCAACAATAATACCTTCAACACCTTGCTCTTTAAGCTCGGTGATCAGTTTATCGGTATCTTTAGAAAGGCCAACGTAGAAACTTGGTACTTCTAATACACCAATTTTCTTGCCGTCTTTCTCGATCACTTCTGATTTAACAGCGCGGTCTTCTAAACGAATCTTATCGCGAACAATTGTGACAACGTGACTTTTTGCATCTTTACCATCTGGCAAGATCTGTAGCTTAACTTTGGTCCCTTTAGGGCCTTTAATAAGTTGTACTACATCGTCTAAACGCCACCCGATAACATCAACAATTTCTTCGCCATCTTGACCAACACCAACAATGCGGTCTCCATCACTCAATTGTTTGCTGTTTGACGCAGGGCCACCAGCAACTAAAGAGCGAATAACGGTGTAGTCGTCTGTCATCTGAAGCACAGCACCAATACCTTCTAGAGATAGGTTCATCTCAGATTGGAATTGTTCTGCATTTCTTGGAGAAAGGTAACTTGTGTGAGGATCAACTTCACGCGCAAATGCGTTCATGTAGATCTGGAAAGCATCTTCATTATGCGATTGCGTAATACGCTTCATCGCATTGTTGTAACGCTTTTCCAAAACTTCTTGAATCTCTGGCCACTCTTTACCAGTAAGTTTTAGATTCAACGCATCATATTTAACGCGTTTTCTCCAAAGCTCATTCACTTCAGCGATATCTTTTGGCCATTCCGCTTCACTACGATTGAGCTCAATACTTTCATCGGTATCAAACTTAATCTCTGTATCTAGCAAAGACAATGCATATTGAAAACGTTCAAAACGCTTCTGCATAGACAAATTATAAACATCGAATGCAATCTGGTTATTGCCTGCTTTCAGTTGATCATCAATTTGTGTAGATGACGCAGCGAAAGAGTCAATATCAGCTTGAGTGAAGATATTACGATTATAATCCAGCATCTCTAAGTAACGATTAAAGATAGCTTGAGAGAAATCATCGTTGAGATTGAAGTGTTTATAGTGAGAACGAGTAAATCGAGAAGTAACACGTTTACTAGCAGTTTCGTGTTGGACCTCAGGAGCGAGTAGAGGTAAATCGTCCTGATCTAATTTGGCTTCAAGAGCCTGAGCTGAAGCTGCTAGCCAAAAGCTAGCAGCAATCAGTGTCAATTTTGAACGGCATTTCATGCGTAGGAGTATCTCCTTTAAGCGCGCAAGTGCTCCGCTTTAACAACCATTTGTAGGCCGTTTGCTAACTGAACACGCACATCTTCCTTATTGATTTCAACAATGGTCGCAGCCATGTTTCCTTTACCCATGTTCACATTTACTTCTTTGCCAGCGATGAATTCGTCAGCGTTCAAAGCGCGTGTTTCTACAGGCTTTTCTACTTTTGGTGCTTTAGGCGCTTGACGACGAGGCTGTTGAGCTTTCTTCGCCTTAGGTTTCGCTTTGCCTTCTTCACGAGCTTTTTGTGCTTGTTCTTTACGACGAGCCTGAACTTTCGCTTTGCTTTCTGCAAGTGTAGCTTTAGCGTGTTCAACGTGCTCTTCTTCTAGTGTGCCACACGCGTTGCCGTCTAGGTCAACACGTTCTGCGCCAGCTTTTACGCCGTGCAGGTAACGCCATGATGATGTGTACTGTCTTAACGCTGCACGAAGCTGAGTCTTACTTACTTTTTCGTCTTCATTTAGACGTTCAGCAAGATCTTGAAAAATACCAATTTTAAGTGGCTTCGCTTCACCTTCTAGAGTAAAGCATTTAGGGAAACATTCAGCAATATATGCGATAACTTCTTTGCTGTTTTTTAACTTTTCAGTGTTTTCCATGTGGGTTCCTGGTTTTTGCGGTTTTCCGCGAGCATTAAGAAAATATTTTTACGTATTATAGAGAGATGCTTGGGAAAAACCACAGTAAGAGAATAATTTATGCCTTGTTCGCGTGCGAATTAAGCAGCTTTTCCACTTCTGCCATGAAAAATGTCAATCCGTCTTCATCAATTTGAGAAAAACGACCAATATTTGGACTATCGATATCAAGAACACCCACAACTTTGCCATCGATAGAGAATGGAATAACGATTTCTGAGTTACTTGCAGCGTCACAAGCGATGTGACCTTCGAACTCATGCACATCATGAATACGCTGAACTGTGTTTGTCGCAACCGCAGTTCCACACACACCACGCCCTACCGGAATTCGAACGCAAGCAGGTTGACCTTGGAATGGACCCAGTACTAGTTCGTCTTTTTCCTTAGCTAAATCCTGCTTCATTAAATAGAAACCCGCCCAATTCAAGTCATCCAATTCCATGAATAATAATGAACTGATATTAGCAAGATTAGCAGTTAGATCGGTTTCTGATTCAATTAATGCAACGGCTTGTTTGGTTAAGCGTTGGTAATGTTCTATTTTCATATTAACTTCCAATTAAATTGAGACTTCCATTATCAAGAGAACGCAGTAGAATGCGGCCATCAAACTAAATAGGACTTATTCTCATTACAATGAACCATTCAGAAGACACTATTAGCCGTTCTTGGTTAATAACTC
Organism: Vibrio sp. 10N.222.52.C3; assembly: GCF_041474195.1. Lineage (NCBI taxonomy): Bacteria > Pseudomonadati > Pseudomonadota > Gammaproteobacteria > Vibrionales > Vibrionaceae > Vibrio > Vibrio sp. 10N.222.52.C3. Next base: position 21,256 of record NZ_JBFRTQ010000002.1, read on the forward strand.
AAGTAAAAAAACACAAGTCCAAATTACTGTTTGCTAACATTATTGCCATACTTGCAACTCTCATCAGTGTCCCCATCCCGTTGCTCATGCCATTAATGGTTGATGAAGTATTACTTGATAAGCCTGCTTCTGGCTTAGAGATGATGAACCACCTACTTCCATCTTCATTACAAACACCGACTGGCTATATAGCACTAACTTTGTTGTTAGTGATTATCATGCGCTCCGTTAGCCAAGCGCTGAACATTCTGCAAGGGCGCCAGTTTACGCTTGTGTCCAAAACAATTACCTATCAAATGCGCAGCAAGATGATAGATAAGCTTGGCCGCATCAGTATTCGACAATACGAAACCAAAGGCAGTGGCGGTATTAACGCCCACCTAATAACAGACATAGAGACAATAGATAAGTTCATTGGCTCGACTCTTTCTAAATTTATCATCAGCTTCCTGACCGTGTTCGGGACAGCGATCGTGCTGTTGTGGTTAGAGTGGCGTTTAGGATTGTTCATTTTATTGGTCAATCCTGTTGTAATTTATTTCTCCCGTAAACTAGGCAGCAGGGTCAAACACCTTAAGAAATACGAAAACCAATCTTTCGAGCGCTTTCAAAACCGTTTGGTGGAAACCTTAGACGGCATTTACCAACTGCGTGCGGCGAATAAAGAACGTATCTTTCTCGATGAACTTAAGGTTCAAGCAAACCAAGTAAGAATCGATGCAGACAAATACGCTTGGCAATCTGAAGCTGCTGGCCGTGTTTCGTTTCTGCTGTTCTTACTAGGTTTCGAGCTTTTCCGTGCCGTCGCTATGCTAATGGTGTTATTCAGTGACTTAACCATTGGTCAGATTTTCGCGGTATTTGGCTACTTGTGGTTCATGTTAGGCCCGGTCCAAGAGCTACTAGGGATTCAATTCTCTTGGTATAGCGCGAAAGCGGCACTACAACGCATCAACGATCTTCTTCAGTTAGAAGAAGAGAAGCGCCCTATCAGTAAAGTGAACCCATTTACTGAAGATCAAGAAGTGACAGTTGACATCGAAGACGTTACATTCTCTTACACATTAGAAAACACTGTTTTAAATAGGCTATCGCTGCACATCCCTGCAGGTAAAAAAGTCGCTTTGGTCGGTGCGAGTGGAGGGGGTAAATCTACGTTAATCCAGTTGCTGATTGGGGTTTACCAAGCAGACTCAGGTTGCATTCGCTATAACGGTGAAACAACCGATGACATCAGCTTTGATGTAATACGCAATCAAATTGCCGTTGTTTTACAACAACCTATACTCTTTAACGATACATTAAGGCATAATCTGACCCTTGGTGCTGAATACGACGAAATGTCGTTGTGGCGTGCGCTTGAAGTCGCTCAAATGCAAGATGTCATCAAGCAACTGAGCAATGGCTTAGATACACAAATTGGTAGGAATGGCGTTCGACTGTCTGGTGGTCAACGACAACGCTTAGCAATAGCTCGTATGGTGCTGAGCAATCCTAAGTTTGTTATTCTTGATGAAGCGACATCTGCACTCGATACAGCAACAGAGTCAGCACTGCATAAAGCGTTGAGCGAGTTTTTGAAAGATCGCACAACTTTGATAGTGGCTCATCGATTATCAGCGGTGAAACAAGCCGATCTAATCTATGTTTTAGAAGATGGACAAGTCACACAGACGGGAACACATGGTGAATTGGTTGAACAACAAGGACTCTATCAAACACTCTACGGCAGTGTGCAATCGCACGCCTGATGTTTGTGGCTCTGAGTCTTTAAGTCGGGTTGCTAACCTAACTTACGTTTCAACTTGGGAGGTCGCGTGACCTCCCCATCCGTAACCAACCCTTTATCAACAAAACACCAATGCGACAGCAGCTCAGTGCGTCTTTGCCAGGGCTGCGAACTTCCCGTAGATAAAATGGACATCCCTTTAGGGAAATCAGCTTACTGCCCAAGATGCGGAACTCAGCTTTATAGAGGCGGTACCCCTAGCCTCTCTGGAAACCTAGCAATCGCAATTACCTGCTTATTGCTGTTTATCCCATCGCACTTTTTTGAATTCATCAGTATTCGCCTGATTGGCGTCATGATACCCGCGACGTTACCATCGGGTGTTTTTACCTTAATGGGCGAAGGCTTTCCTCTACTTGGTTTGCTGATCCTGTTCTGCAGTTCGATCGCTCCGTTGCTCGTGTGCACCTCGGTACTCATCACTCATGCATCACTGCGTCTTAAGATCTTCACACCCTTTCGTTATGCATTAGCCATTATTCAGACTCTCAAACATTGGATGATGTTGGATGTGTTTCTGGTAAGTTTGGCGGTCTCATGTTTCAAACTGCAAGATTACTCTGACATTTTCGTCGGCCCTGGTTTGATTGGCCTGATTCTTCTGCAGCTTTTCAGCGTATTACTAGTAAGCCGTATCAGTGTACGTCGCTACTGGGAAGCTTGGGCAAAAGAATCCGAATACTCTTTTGCTGAGAGTAAGAACGTACACTGTCACAACTGTCACCTATCTCAGCCTGACGGTCATACTTGTGTGCGTTGTCACCATAACTTATACCACCGCAAGCCCTACTCTATACAGAAAACTTGGGCTCTGCTATTTGCCGCATCCGTGGCTATCGTGCCAGCCAATGTCATTCCTATTTCTATTCTTATTACCAACGGTCAAAGGCTAGAAGACACCATCATTTCCGGTGTCGCTTCGCTGATTAATAGCGATATGTATGGCATCGCTGCGATCATTTTCATTGCCAGTATCGTCGTGCCAGTCGCGAAAATACTGGGCCTCGCGTACATCTTAATCTGTATCAAGATGAAGCGCGCCGTTTACCACAGGCAACGTATGACCATCTATTTCATCGTGAAATGGGTGGGGAAATGGTCGGTAATGGATCTGTTCGTTATTTCGATCATGATGACCTTGGTCGACCGCGGGCAAATTTTAAACTTTACACCAGGTTATGGTGCAGTCGCTTTTGGCGTCGTAGTTGTTCTCACGATGCTAGCAGCGGAAAGCTTAGATCCTAGGCTAATTTGGGATAACTACACCTCTAAAGATGAGTCAGTGAATGAACAACGATAACCAATCACAAACGTCATATTCACCAGAAGTAAGGAAAAACAAAGGCATCTCCCCTTTGTGGATTCTGCCGATATTAACCGTCGCCTTAGCCGGTTGGTTGGTCATGAAATCGATACACGATGCTGGGCAACGTGTGCAAATATACTTCTCAGATGCCGCAGGTTTAGTCGCAGGTCGAACAACGATTCGTTACCAAGGCTTAGAAGTGGGTATGGTGCGCGACATCACTTTATCCAAAGATCTATCGAGCATCTATGTCGATGCAGACATCTACCCTGAAGCGAAGAAGCTACTCTCAAAAGGCACTCGTTTCTGGCTTGTAAAACCGACAGCAAGTTTGTCGGGTATCTCAGGATTAGACGCACTTGTTTCAGGTAACTATATTGCTATCCACCCGAGCGAAACCAAACAAGACCCAGAAACCATTTTCCAAGCGTTAGAATCCTCCCCTTCTGATTTACTGGCTTCTGAAGGTTTGAATATTTCACTGACGACCAAAGATCTGGGTGGCGTATCTGTTGGTTCTCAAATCGTTTACCGTAAAATCCCAATTGGTGAGGTTTACAACTACCAGTTAAACGACAACGCGAAATCCGTTACGATTCAAGCGTCGATTAAAGATGAATACAGCCATATCATTACCGACCAAAGCCGTTTTTGGAATGTCAGTGGCTTAGGTGCCAGTATTGGCTTTTCTGGTGTTGATGTTCGCTTAGAGAGCCTAAGTGCATTGCTTGGCGGTTCAATTGCGGTCGACTCTCCAGGAGAAGGCCAACCGGTTGAGATGAATACTAAGTTCAAACTCTACCCAGATCTGAAAACAGCGGGCCGAGGTATCTCTATCAAGATTGCCGTTCCCGATGATAATAAAATCAGTGCAACGGGTGCTCCGATCATGTATCGCGGCATTGAAATCGGTCAAATCACTGATTTATCGCTAAGTGAAGGGCGTGAAAACGTCGTTGCATCTGCCGCTATCCAACCGGCATTCAGTGACTTTTTAAACAGCGGCAGTAAATTCGTTCTAGAAGAGGCTGAACTGTCGCTTACTGGCATGAAAAACATTGCCAATTTAGTGACAGGTAACTTTTTAACCTTGGTACCGGGTGAAGGTGAAAAGGCGCGTCGATTTACTGCAATCCGCAAAAATGAATTCAGTCAGGAACAAGAGAAATCCGTTGCGATTCGCTTAACGTCGAACAATTCGTTCGGGTTAGATGTCGGTACACAACTTCTCTACAAAGGCATTGCCGTTGGCTCTATCATCCATGTGGGATTAGTTGATGGTGTTGGTACGGGCTCTGATAAACACGAAGTCTTCATGGATGCACTTATCGATAATGAGTACGCGCACCTTATCAAAAGCCACAACCGTTTCTTTGTGACAGGTAGTGCGACTGCAGAGCTAACCGAATCAGGCTTGAGTGTTACGGTCCCACCAGCAAAACAGCTTCTTACCGGCTCGATTAGCTTTGTGAGTGAAGGTAAATCTGAAGCTCGAACGGACTACCAACTTTTCCAAAGTAAGTCGTTAGCAGAAATTGCTAAGTTTAATCAGTCTGGTTCAAAGACACTTTCTTTGTTTGCCAGTGAGTTACCTTCAATTTCTAAAGGCAGTCCACTCCTCTACCGCAACCTACAAGTGGGTAGTATTTCTGATTTTCAGCTTGCCGACGGTGGCGTAAGAATCAAAGTCACAATCGAAAATCGTTACACGCACTTACTCAACAAGCACACTGTTTTCTGGAACCGATCAGGCGTTGAGGTTGATGCGTCGCTATCGGGTATCAGCATTAAAGCGGCACCAGTTAAAACCCTTATCCAAGGCGGTATTGCTTTTGACTCTCTGCCGGGAATCGACAACAAACTTGGTGACGTGTGGAAGCTTTACAAAGATTCAAAATCTGCTCGAAAATTTGGCCGCGCGATTACTATCACCTCTTCTGGCGATCAAGAAGTCAACAAGGGCATGGCGATCAAATATCAAGGTGTCACTGTTGGTGAGGTTACTTTGGTGATTCCGAACTTCAACAAGGGCGGCATTGAAATTACTGCGCGTATTTTACCTGAGTACGTCGACAAGATTGCCGTGACGAACAGTCACTTCTGGTTGGCAGAACCTGAGATTGGCCTTAATGGCATCAAAAACGTCTCTGCGCTGCTCTCTAAACACATCAACGTAGACCCGGGCAAAGGTGAAAGAAACACGAAATTTGAGCTTAGCAAAGGACCTGTGCAGCCTGAAGGCAAGATATTCCAACTGCAAAGCGAAACGCGCGGCTCAGTATCTGAAGGTACACCTATCCTATTCCGTGAACTAGAAATTGGCAGTGTTATAGATGTTCAGCTGGGCGAGTTTGCTGATCGCATCATATCTACGATTCAAATAGAACCTGACTACGCGTATCTAATCCGCGCAAACACCGTGTTCTGGAACGTGTCGGGCGTCGATGTCTCTATCGGCCTGTCAGGCGCAAACATCAAAGCCGGAACGGTAGACAGCTTGTTAAGAGGTGGTATTACATTCTCAACGCCACCGACAAATGAACTTCAACCAGTAGCAAGCGAAGATCAGTCTTTCTACCTCTATCCTCAAGCCGAAGATGAGTGGAAATCATGGAGAACCGCAATTCCTCGTCCATAGAGTGAACTCTCTGACGTTTCTGGAAGATTAATTCTTCATCAAAATGCAGCCATTAGGCTGCATTTTTGTTGTTTGCTGCAAATATGGTTTAGGACGGCCTCATTTTGCTTTAAACTCCCCGCATTAATGCAATAAATCGAGATACTCTTTTGCACGCTAACGTATATATTCCTGAAGAATTCCTAACGCACATCGAAGCAATCATGCCTAGTCATCTAGATATGGCTTCTTTTGTTGCGTCATGCCAAAAACCACTTCGTAAAAGTATTCGAATCAACACATTGAAAATCAGTGTTGAAGACTTCCTAGTACGAGCAAAAGAGAAAGGCTGGGAACTGGAACCTGTACCTTGGTGTGAAACGGGCTTTTGGATTACAGCGGACGAAAGTGAAGCGCCACTAGGTAATACGGCAGAACACATGTCTGGTCTTTTCTACATCCAAGAAGCCAGCTCGATGATGCCACCCTCGGCACTTTTCCAAGGCGAAGCTGATTACCAAGCGGTGCTAGACACTGCGGCTGCACCCGGCTCTAAAACAACGCAAATCGCTGCGCTAATGAATAATCGCGGTGTATTGGTTGCCAATGAGTATGCAGCAAGCCGTGTGAAAGTCCTTCACGCTAACATCGAACGTTGTGGCGTTCGTAATGCCGCTCTAAGTAACTTTGACGGTCGAGTTTTTGGTGGTTGGTTACCAGAACAGTTTGATGCTGTGTTGCTAGACGCACCCTGCTCTGGCGAAGGCACCATTCGTAAAGATGCCGATGCGATGAAGAACTGGACGTATCAATCAGTGGTCGACATTGCCGACACGCAAAAAGATCTGATTGAAAGTGCATTCCATGCTCTTAAACCTAATGGTGTTTTGGTTTACTCAACGTGTACGCTTAGCACCGAAGAGAACCAACAAGTGTGTCATCACCTAAAAGAAACCTTTGGTGATGCGGTTGAATTCGAATCTCTGGAATCACTATTCGACAACGCAAAAGCAACCACGACAGAAGAAGGCTTTCTTCACATCTTCCCACAGGTCTATGACTCTGAAGGTTTCTTTGTTGCACGTATCCGTAAACTAGCGTCTGTTACTCCACCAGAAGTTAAAAAACGTATGGGTAAATTCCCATTTGAAAAAGCATCAAAGAAAACTCAGCAAGAAGTCGCTGAACAACTAATGAGTACTCTCGATATCGAATTGCCAAGCGATACTCAGGTTTGGATTCGCGACAAAGACGTTTGGCTATTCCCAGAAGCGCTAGAGCCGATGATCGGTGAGTTCCGTTTTTCTCGCATGGGAATCAAGATCGCTGAAACCCATAAAAAAGGTTACCGCTGGCAGCACCAAGTAGCGACAACGCTCGCAACAGGTAATGAAGCTAATGTTGTAGAGCTTAGTATTGAAGATGCTCGTGAATGGTTCATGGGCCGCGATGTTCGCCCTGAAAACTTGTCAGGAAAAGGTGAAGTACTAGTGAAGTACAATGGTGCAATCATCGGCCTTGGTAAGTGGGTTGGCAACCGAGTGAAGAACGGTTTACCACGCGAACTCGTGCGCGATAAGAACCTTTTCTAAAAGCGTTCGCACTGAATACACCTTAATAAACAAAAAGCCCAAACAACGTTAATTGTTTGGGCTTTTTCTATTCTATCGGCCATATAAGTCAGTGTGCGAGCGCTTGTAAATCAACAGCTAATTATATAAATATCAATTCAAGTCACTATTTCCAAAAAGAAAAATCGCACTTTAGAGAATCTAAACTAGACTTCAATCTAACAGTCAAAAGATTAAAACGATTAGCGTAGGCTCTTCGGAGCCCTTTCCCCTAAGCCCAAACAGGAAGGTTTGGGCTTTTTTTTGACCGAAAGGACCGCTTACTTAACTAAGCTGATACCTTCTTTGTCGATAGTGATCTTGCCAGATTTGTATAGACCACCAATTGTCTTCTTGAACGTACCTTTGCTGGTTCTGAATGCAGAGAAAATAACTTCAGGAGAAGACTTATCATTCAAAGGCAGGTAACCGCCTTTCTTCTCAAGCAGGTCAAGAACCTTAGTGCTTAAGTCATCCATCTTAGCCACACCAACCTTCTGAAGAGACAAATCAATCTTACCGTCTTCTTCACGAACGTTTTTAATGTAGCCTTTTAGTGTTTTACCAATGAACAGCTTACCGATGATGTCAGATGGGAAAATCATACCCCAGTGTTCACCGTTCACGATCGCTTTGTAACCTAACTGGCTGCGCTCAGCGATAATGAGATCGACTTGCTCATTTTGCTTATAAGTCGCAGGCGTGTTGTCTAACCATTTGTTGAACTTCGTTGTACCAACGATACGGCTCGATGCTTTATCGATATACACATATACTAAGATTGACTGACCTTCGTTTAAACGGCCACGCTGCTCGCTGAAAGGAACAAGAAGGTCTTTACCTTTCACGCCCCAGCTCATGAATGCACCAGTGCTGTTAACACCTTCAACCGTCATCAAACCAAACTGGCCTACTTGAGCTATTGGTTTTTCAGTCGTTGCAGCGATCTGGTTGTCAGAATCTATGTATAAGAAAACATCTAGCTTTTGACCAATTTCAACACCTTCAGGAGTAAATCGTTTCGGCAGCAACACGGTTCCATAGTCGCTCGCGTCAAGGAATACACCGAAGTCTGCTTGTTTTACTACTTCTAAGTTGTTTATTTGACCAATATTAATCATCAAGGTTGTCTCTACTTTAAATTTGGCGGAGATTATACGTGATCTCTGATATGCTTTCGCTAGTTTCATTCATATTTTTACATTCTAGGAGACATCGTTGATCACCGTTGATAAACAAGATGCGATAACACTTAAAATTAACCATGCCATGGCTAAGACCAAAAAGCTCGACATGGACGTTTATCTATTCATTCCCGGTGAACTTGGACTGACTCCTGAAGTGCTTTCTGAAAGTGCCTTTTTCTACAGCTCAATCACTCAAAAACGTGCCTACTATAGTGACAAAACACTTTTACCTTTGGTACACAGTCGCTTGGCAAAACGTGGACGCTTATCTACAACACAGTATCGTGTCAGTTTGAGTCTATTTGCCTACCAATATGTTATCGCGTTAGATAAAGCAGTCAGCAGCTTAAATAAAACTGATAGTGACGACGTAACGGCTGATGAAGTAGATGAAGTCATTGAATTGGCTTTAGATATCTTGAAGAAGCTACGCCGAAGCATCCCTTACGAAGAAAATCTCAAGCGCTACTACGCTAATATCGATAACTACCTATCTTGGTATACCGAGCAAAAGTTCCTATCGCTAGTTTCACACATGCCACGAGGTAGTGAGTATTCAACGATTAAAGAACGACTCTTAACGCTTTGTGATAAAGAGACCGCGCACCGTAAACTGAACCGCTACAACTCAGCAAGAGTTCGAGAGGACGTTACCCGCTTGAGTAACAAGATGCGTTTGCTGCGTCGTTTGATTGAACACCCTATCGTGCTTAAAGAAAAGACAACGTCGATGGGTAAGAACGTTAAGCGTGCCGTGAAAGGCATCGCGACCGGTTTGGTGATGGTTGTCGTGACCACTACTGTAATCTTGGCTCGTGACTTTCTTGGTGAGATTACCGCCTCTTTCATCGTGGCAATGTCTTTCATTTACGCACTGCGTGAGATCTTTAAAGATGACTTGAGAGACATCCTTTGGCGCTGGCTGCGTAAAGGCAAGCCAAAATGGAAGCGTCGTTACTATGATCCAACGACCAACAAGTCAGTAGGCCATAAACTGGAATGGTTGGACTACGCAAATTTTTCTAAGCTTGCAGATCGCATTCAGTCGATCCGTAAAAAGCGTGTGGTACAACGTGAAGAGCAAATCTTGCATTACCGCTCTCATACTGAGATGTCGACATCGACCTTTATGAGTGGTTATGAGGAGACTCGTGAAACGTTATCGATCAGCCTAAGAGCGCTGACACGGTTGATGGATAAAGGCTCAAACAAGATCTACCGCTTGAATGAAGGACAAGTGAGCCGCGAATCAGTAGAAAAGCGTCATCTTCTCAACCTGATCATTAAAGAGAACAACCATGATAACGAACCAACCTACTACCGTTGGAAGATCGTTATGAACCGTTCAAAAATAGTTGATATTGAGCAGATCACTCAAGAGTCATAGAGCCGTTATAAAGTTCTCTACAACGGTATGTGGAAACCATTCACATACCGTTGTTTTATCTCTTCAACGTTACCCATGACTTCTAAACCAAAATCTATTATTTAATCGCTATTTTCTTGAAGGGACTTTCTTAATTGAAAGCGTAAGCGTGAACTCCGCCATCGGCTCGTCACCATGTAAAGATGGGCAAGTCGCGATAATGGTTACGGGTTGATTGACCCGTTCTCCGGTCGACATGGTTTCTGCCAGCATAGTGTTGATCAGCTCACCGTCGTTACAAGTGAAATGCACATCACCTTCAGGGCGCTTCAAAAAGTTACCCGTCACCTCTTTAAAAGCCAACGAGATCTTTTCACCTTGCTGCTGAGATTTGCTCATCGCAAGAAACCCACCCGCGACATCCGCACCTACAGCCAAAACGCCAAAGTACATACTGTTAAGGTGATTCTTAGTACGCCTTCTAAGCGGGATTTTCACTTCAACATGTTGGTTGTCCAACGCGAGTAGTTTTGGTCGGCACAACCAGATAAGTGGGACTTTGAAAAAGCCAAACATGCTTAAGTAGAAATTTGCTTTTTGTAGAGGGGTCAACATTCGAATTACCTAGCCAAGTTAGTCATCAGACCAGTTAATCGACTAGCGATAAGAATGTCAAAAAAATGTTACAAAAAAGAGATATCATCGCACAATGATATCTCTTTCATTCTCAAAGCATTAGCGCCTTAAGTCGGCTTATCAGGCAAGCTAATCGATTTATGCAGTCACGACCGTTTCTACGCCTTCAAGATCAGCTATGTAACCTTGTAGACGTGGGTAATCCACTAAACCTTGAGTTACTAGCAGCACTGGCTTCTTCGCGTTCAGGGTTGCTTTAACAATCATATCCAACAAAGTAATGACCGCCTCATTTTGTGGATCAAAAGCGTGTTGCTGAGCTTCATTGTGTTTGTCTACGCCTAAAGTGAAAGACGCTAAGCTATCAACGTTTACCACTACACCATCGAAGTAATGCAGTAAACGTTCGCTCAGTAGCACTGCAGAAGGCACATCGCACGAGAACAGTACTTTCAAACCGTTAAGGCCGCGTGGTAGCCCTTGCTCGGCAAGCAGGTCAATAATCTTAGCGGCATCGCTTAACGCACGAACGTAAGGCACAACTACTTCAACGTTGATGCCCTGCTCACGTAATGCCTTAATAACCTGACATTCTAAAGCGAAAGCCTTGCTGTATTCTGGTGTCGCGTAACGAGCAACGCCACGAACACCTAGTGCAGGGTTAATCTCTTCTGCTTCACAGTTCCCGCCAAGCAGCGAACGGAATCCATAGCTGTCTGCACTGCTTAATGCGATACGAACAGAAGTGTGATTTGGCTGAACGGCAGCTTGAATGGCAATCACTAAGGTCGAAACAAAATGCTCATCGACTGTTTTATCGCCAAGGATCGCTTCTAAAGACGTTTTTTCAATATCAGTCAAAGTATCTAAGTGACTCTCGATACTTGGGTGATAAAAGACACGATCCATCACCAATTCTGATAGTGAAACGTATAAGTGGTTGGAATTATTATTATCGTTATAAGAAGGCAGCACATCACCTAAGACAAGTTCTGGGTGCAAAGTGCTTTGATTTTCTTGAGTCATTGCTGCTCCAGCATTTTTATGTTGTGTTCAAACGAAAATACCGATAGCTGCCTGTTAATACAAGTGAAAATCCCTTATTTGACGCTGGCCTGCTGATAAAAATAAGAATATTAGCAATAACTGAGATAACTTTGACTCAATAGAGTTTATTCCTCTGTTCAATTCCGTTATCTTAACCACTTCGCAATAGAATAAAAAAGCTATCACATGCCATTAAAAACTGATGAGTTGAGAACCCAAGCTCTGGGTCCTATGCCAACTCCTGCCGAACTAGGCAATTCACACCCTATTACTGACGACGTTGCTGAGCGCATTAAAAATTCTCGCCGCCAAATCGAAGATATCCTAACTGGTCGTGATAACCGCCTATTAGTTATCGTAGGCCCTTGCTCTGTTCACGATACAGATGCGGCACTTGATTACGCTGAGCGCCTAAGCAAAATTCAAGACCAGTACAAAGATGAACTGTTCGTTGTAATGAGAACCTACTTCGAGAAGCCTCGTACTGTTGTAGGTTGGAAGGGTTTGATTACAGATCCTAACCTTGATGGTTCATACGCACTTGAAACAGGCTTGAACAAAGCTCGTAAGCTTCTGCTAGATATCAACAAGCTTGGCCTAGCTACCGCGACTGAATTCCTTGATATGATCACAGGTCAGTACATTGCAGACCTTATCACTTGGGGGGCGATTGGCGCTCGTACAACTGAATCTCAGATTCACCGTGAAATGGCTTCTGCACTGTCTTGCCCTGTTGGCTTCAAGAACGCGACCAACGGCAACATCAAGATTGCTATCGATGCAATTCGTGCAGCACATGCTTCACACTACTTCTACTCTCCAGATAAAAACGGCCGCATGACGGTTTACCGTACTTCTGGCAACCCATACGGTCACGTTATTCTACGTGGTGGTGATAAAGGCCCTAACTTCGACGCTGAATCTGTAGATACTGCATGTAAGCAACTGGCTGAATTCGATCTACCTCAACGTTTGGTTGTAGACTTTAGCCACGCTAACTGTCAGAAGCAACACCGTAAGCAGTTAGAAGTTGCACAAGACATTTGTGAGCAAATTAAATCTAACAAGAACCAAATTGCAGGCATTATGGCAGAGAGCTTCATTATTGAAGGCAACCAGCCAATGACAGACATTAACAACCTAGAATATGGCAAGTCGATTACTGACCCATGCCTAAGCTGGGAAGATACTGCAACAATGCTAGACATGCTTGCAACAGCAATTAAAGATAGAAACTTAGCTTAAGGAAACAACACAATGCCATCATTTGACATTATCTCTGAAGTAGAAGCAGTAGAACTGCGTAACGCAGTAGACAACGCAAACCGTGAACTATCGACTCGTTTCGATTTCCGCGGCGTTGACGCAAGCTTTGATTACAAAGATGAATCAGTAAAATTGACTGCTCAAGACGATTTTCAACTGAAGCAAATGCGCGATATCCTTCGCAGCAACCTAACGAAGCGTAATGTTGATCCTAACGCGATGGAAGCGAAAGCGGCAGACCAAACAGGTCGCACTTGGCACCAAACGGTTATCTTTAAGCAAGGCATTGAAACTGATGTCGCTAAGAAGATCGTTAAGCTAATCAAAGACAACAAAGTTAAAGTTCAAGCTTCTATCCAAGGCGACAAAGTTCGTGTTACTGGTAAGAAGCGTGATGACCTACAAGCTGTTATGGCTCTAGTTCGCGGCGGTGAACTTGGTCAACCTTTCCAGTTTGACAACTTCCGCGACTAATTATTGAGTTTGAGCGACCGCCTATTTGGGTTACTCATTCATCAGCACAATGCCGTGTTTGAAATAGCAAAAAGCCACTTCTTTTGAAGTGGCTTTTTATTTATCTGGTCCAGCTTTAGTTTTATTCCGAGCCTCTAGCCGATTTCAAACAACCAGAAAGCTCTCATTTCAACTAGAAGCAATTACCTCAACTGAGTACTTGGGCTGCTGACAATTTTAGGTCTTTGCCGACCAACAGATTAAACTCTACGCTTGCTGGTGGAATAAACACACACACTCGTAATTTCTCTGCTCTTGCTTGCTCAAGCTTTGTTGATAGCTCTCCGCTGTTGGCGTAGCTCTCTCTTTCTGCATCTCGGCGGCACAGGTCGATAAATTCAAATGGACAATCGCTCGGTGAAAGTACGAGCTCTGCCTCCTGCATCAAACGTAAAGCCTTCATAGACAGCAGCTCGACATCTTGCTCGAATTCAATCCAAGTGACCTGCCCTTCGCTATCAATGCCTTCGGTTAGCGCTTGCTGGTAGTAAGACTCTAACTGCTCTCTGTCATTCACCTGCTCGATAAAGCTGGATGACAAGAAACGCTCCCAAAATTTACGACGCTCGTCGACGGTTGGGAATGACTCTTTGATTGAATTGCGTTTTGATGCACCGAAGTCTGCTATCAAACCTATGTTTTGTGGCAATACCGTTTCGAGTTTTTCTCTGATATTTCTTACTAAAACAGGTGATGCCCCGCCACTAGAGATGGCAATTTGGATTCTGCCGCGATTTATCATCGAAGGTGTGATGAAGTCGCAGTAAGGAAGATCGTCAACCACATTGACTAAAATGCCCAGTTTTTTCGCATCATTATACACTTGGTGATTCAAGCTTGGGTTGTCTGTTGTGGCCCAAACCTGCAAGTAATTTTTCGATATGACCTGTGACGAGTAAAAGTTTTGAACCCAGTGAAGCTTGTTCTCGTCCACAAGCTGCTTTAAGTAAGGCGCTACCTTGGGAGACACCAAAGTCACATCCGCTCCCGCTCGTAGTAAGCTATCGACTTTACGGCAAGCAACCTCACCCCCACCAACCACTAAGATTGGCTTATTTTCTACATCCAAAAACATTGGGAAATAACGCATGTTCTTCCTTGAGACTACTTCAATAACTATTCAGCCATGCTACCAAATTTGGAGCATATTCATAACTATCGAAGTGTAATAAAAATATTTATTGACCAAATTTCAACATTTCTTAAGTTTAATATTTCATCATTGTGATGTTTATTCAGAATATTTATCTAGTCGATTATCAATATAAAAATCTAAATCTCGTTGCACCAACAGTGTGAACCGTTGCACTATTTACATTCACTTAACATTTGGTCATTCTAATTGTGTTCGGATTTGTGATTTCATTCAAAATTCTTTTTAAATTATACATTTGTGAAACTACGGATCCTTTCCTAACCTTATAAACAGTTGTTTAAATCGCACACAGTTTCATTTGCAAAATGCAACTCGTTTAATTTGAACAACAAGGTCATAGAAAACGCAACACATAAGAGAAACTCAAACGAGCACGAGTATCAGGTGTCACCTGGTTAACAAGGAAGGATACAAATGACAAATAAACTAACACTTCTTGCTTCAGTAGTAGCTGCATCAACTGCGATGATGGCAACATCGGCATCAGCGGCAGAAAGCACTCTGGACAAAGTCACATCTCAAGGTTTTCTAACTTGTGGTGTAAGTACCGGTCTTCCAGGGTTCTCTAACCCTAACTCAAAAGGTGAATGGGAAGGAATTGATGTTGAGTATTGTCAAGCTCTTGCAGCGGCTGTACTCGGTGACAAGACTAAAGTTAAGTATGTACCTCTAACAGCAAAAGAGCGTTTTACTGCGCTTCAATCTGGCGAAATCGACGTACTATCTCGTAACACAACATGGACATTACATCGTGACACTGCTCTAGGTCTGAACTTCGTAGGCGTTAACTACTACGATGGTCAAGGCTTCATGGTTAAGAAAGAACTTGGCCTAACAAGTGCTCAAGAGCTTGATGGCGCTTCTGTATGTGTTCAATCAGGTACAACAACTGAACTTAACCTAGCCGATTACTTCCGTAACAGTGGCATGTCTTACAAGCCAGTGGTATTCGATACGGCAGCACAAACATCGAAAGGTTTCGACGCAGGTCGTTGTGACGTACTAACAACTGACCAATCTGGTCTATACGCACTTCGCCTAAACCTAGCTGATCCTAAATCTGCAGAAGTACTTCCTGAAATCATCTCTAAAGAGCCTCTAGGCCCTGTTGTTCGTCAAGATGATGATCAATGGTTTAACGTTGCTAAGTGGACACTTTCAGCAATGATTAACGCGGAAGAATACGGCATCTCTTCTAAAAATGCAGACGAAATGCTTAAGTCAAAAGATCCAAACATCAAACGTATTCTTGGTGTAGACGGTCCTAAAGGTAAAGGCCTTGGCATTCGCGACGACTGGGGTTACCAAGTAATTAAGCAAGTTGGTAACTACGGTGAGAGTTTTGAGCGTACTGTTGGTACAGGTTCTCCACTTCAAATCTCTCGTGGTGTAAATGCATTATGGAATGCGGGCGGCTTTATGTACGCTCCACCAATCCGTTAATAAATTTTCAAGCATCAATTAGGGCGGAGTTTTCCGCCCTATTTATTAAATGGATTTGAGGTTATAGTAGTATGAAACCTAATGAAACTATTTCTCCAGCTCAGGCAAAGCCACAGCCCAAAAGTGCCAACTTATTTTACAACCCCACTTTTCGCTCCATCATTTTCCAAATTATCGCCGTCGGGGCGCTTTGTGCTTTCTTTTACACGATTGTAAATAATGCACTCACAAACTTAGATTCCCGTGGTATCACCACTGGTTTTGATTTTCTCTCCCAAGAAGCTGGTTTTGGTATCGGCTTAACACTGATTGAATACGACGAGACCTTCTCATACGGTCGTACATTCTTTATCGGTCTTCTCAATACCGCTTTGGTTTCAGTACTCGGCATCATGCTAGCGACAGTGCTGGGCTTTAGTATGGGTATCGCTAGACTCTCTTCAAACTGGCTAGTTAGCCGATTTGCAGCTGTCTACATTGAGATATTCCGAAATATCCCTCTGCTATTACAAATCTTTTTCTGGTATTTCGCCGTTCTACAAGCCTTGCCTTCTGCTCGTCAAAGTATGAGTCTAGGTGAAGCAATTTTCTTGAACGTACGCGGGTTGTACTTCCCTGCTCCAGTCTTTGAGCAAGGCAGTAGCATTGTCATCGCATCATTGATTGTCGGTATTATCGCTACGTTTATTATCAACATCTGGGCTAAGAACAGACAGAAACTGACCGGCCAACAAACACCGATGTTGCGAATTGCAGCTGCGTTGATTTTAGGCTTACCGTTGATAACTTACTTTGTTATGGGCATGCCTATCTCTGCAGATTACCCTGTGTTGAAAGGGTTTAACTTCAAGGGTGGTGTTACGATAATCCCTGAGCTTGCTGCATTGATGCTCGCTTTAAGTATCTATACAGCAGCGTTCATTGCTGAGATTGTTCGTTCAGGTATTAACGCGGTAAACCATGGGCAAACTGAGGCTGCGATGTCTCTAGGCATCCCACGTTCTAGAACTCTAAAGCTTGTCATTATTCCACAAGCATTAAGAATCATTATCCCACCACTAACCAGTCAGTATCTAAACCTGACCAAAAACTCATCACTTGCGATGGCCATTGGTTATCCTGATCTTGTCTCTGTATTTGCAGGAACAACACTTAACCAAACTGGACAAGCTATCGAAGTAATCGCGATGACAATGGGCGTCTACCTAACCTTGAGCCTATTAACGTCCGCTCTAATGAACATATACAACCGCAAAGTAGCATTGGTGGAGAGATAAGATGAGTACACATCAATTTCAACCTGATCTTCCGCCTCCAGCGAATACCGTTGGGCCAGTCGGTTGGTTAAGAAAAAATCTATTTAATGGACCTGTTAACAGCGTCGTCACTGTGATTCTTGCTTACTTTGCTTTCACCCTATTATGGGCAATAGCGGATTGGGCATTCATCAGTGCCGACTGGATAGGAACCACACGTGATGCCTGTACTAGCGAAGGCGCTTGTTGGGTTTTTATCAGCGTTCGTTGGGACCAATTCATGTATGGCTTCTACCCAGAAGCTGAACTGTGGCGACCTCGCCTCTTCTATGCAACGTTGGCCATTTTTGTAGCCTTACTGGCTTATGAAAAAACACCTAAACGTACGTGGATTTGGTTGTTCTTCGTCAACATCTACCCATTTATCATTGCTGGCTTGCTATACGGTGGCGTCTTTGGGTTAGAAGTTGTTGATACCCATAAATGGGGCGGCCTACTGGTTACACTGGTCATCGCACTTGTTGGTATTGTAGTGTCACTCCCTATTGGTGTTGCACTTGCTCTTGGGCGTCGCTCAGAGATGCCGATCATTCGCAGTATGTGTACCGTATACATCGAAATTTGGCGTGGCGTACCGCTCATTACAGTTCTATTCATGGCTTCAGTAATGCTGCCACTCTTTTTATCAGAAGGGACAGAAACCGATAAGCTCATTCGAGCACTTGTAGGGGTAGTTCTATTCAGTGC
Organism: Vibrio sp. 10N.222.52.C3; assembly: GCF_041474195.1. Lineage (NCBI taxonomy): Bacteria > Pseudomonadati > Pseudomonadota > Gammaproteobacteria > Vibrionales > Vibrionaceae > Vibrio > Vibrio sp. 10N.222.52.C3. The sequence goes on from NZ_JBFRTQ010000002.1 coordinate 39,195, forward strand.
AGCCTACATGGCCGAAGTAATTCGAGGTGGTCTACAAGCAATACCAAAAGGCCAATACGAAGCAGCTGATGCTCTGGGATTAAGCTACTGGAAAAAGACCGGGCTTATCATTCTACCTCAAGCTCTTAAAATCACGATTCCTTCAATTGTGAACACCTTCATTGGTTTGTTTAAAGATACCAGTCTTGTTTTGATTATTGGTATGTTTGATGTACTAGGAATTGGCCAAGCCGCGAATACCGACCCTGAATGGCTTGGGTATTCAACAGAAAGTTATGTATTTGTCGCGTTAGTGTTCTGGGTGTTTTGTTTTGGCATGTCGAGATATTCGATATGGCTAGAAAACAGACTTCACACCGGTCACAAACGATAATTAACAAGATCAAGGACGTATTATGACGCAGCAGACAGAAAACAACTCTCAAGGTCTTATGATCGAGTTGAAAGACATGAACAAGTGGTACGGTGAATTCCACGTACTTAAGAACATCAATTTAGAAGTTAAAAAAGGCGAGAAAATCGTTATCTGTGGCCCTTCAGGCTCTGGTAAATCAACGATGATCCGCTGCATCAACCGATTAGAAGAGCACCAAAAAGGTCATATCTTCGTTTCAGGTAATGAATTAACGGAAGACCTAAAGAACATCGAAGCCGTGCGTAGAGATGTCGGCATGTGTTTCCAACACTTCAATCTGTTTCCACATCTGACGGTATTAGAGAACTGTACTCTGGCTCCAATCTGGGTCAAAAAGATGCCAAAAGAAGAAGCCGAAGCGATTGCAATGAAGTACCTAGAGCGCGTAAAAATCCCTGAGCAAGCGGACAAGTTCCCAGGTCAGCTTTCAGGTGGTCAACAGCAGCGTGTAGCTATCGCTCGCTCTTTGTGTATGAACCCTCAAGTGATGCTGTTTGATGAGCCAACGTCGGCGCTCGATCCAGAAATGGTTCGTGAGGTGTTAGACGTAATGGTTGAGCTTGCAGAAGAAGGCATGACGATGCTTTGTGTAACGCACGAGATGGGCTTTGCTAAAGAGGTCGCGGATCGCGTTATCTTCATGGATGCCGGTGAAATCATAGAAGAGAACAACCCTGTCGATTTCTTTGAAAACCCACAATCAGACAGAACGCAGAACTTCTTAAGCCAAATCTTACACCACTAATGTGTTATGATGCATAAACTACAGAGGCGGCTTAGGTCGCCTCTTTGTTTTCAGTGTTATAATTAGTTTTTCAAGATTATAAACAGCGATTCAGTGCGATTAAAATTGAACAACGAACCTTAACTGCACTTTAAGAAATACTTTGTTACACCTTCAGAAACACTTAACCGACTATTTTGATTATTATTTTACGTATACAAGAGGAATGAGAGACTTGATTTTTCGAACTTTCACCCCAATAAATGTACTAATAACTATTGAAGTCACCTTACGAGGAAGATTATGAACAGCCCTATGTTTTCACGCACAGCATCTCAAGAAAGTGCTCTGCAAACCAATAAAGTGTTGCGTAACACCTACGCATTACTGTCTATGACACTACTTTGGTCTGCTGTTGTAGCAGGCGTATCCATGGCGATGAACCTTCCTCGCCCGGGTCTTATTATCATGCTAGTTGGCTTCTACGGCCTACTTTTCCTAACAGAAAAGAACCGTGACAACAGCATGGGTCTAGTCTTCACATTCCTATTTACAGGTTTCTTAGGCTACACCATCGGTCCAATCTTAAACATGTACGTTGGCGCAGGCATGGGTGATGTCATCCTAACTGCACTTGGCGGTACAGCACTGGCGTTTATGGGCGCATCAGCTTACGCACTAACAACTAAGCGTGACCTGTCGTTCCTTAATGGCATGCTATTAGCGGGTTTCGTAGTACTACTTGTAGGTATGGTTGCAAACATCTTCCTACAAATGCCTCTACTATCATTGGCAATGAGCGGTATGTTCATCCTGTTCTCGACTGGTGTTATCTTGCTTACAACGCAAAACATCATTCGTGGCGGTGAAACAAACTACATCTCTGCAACGATCAGCTTGTACGTATCGATCTACAACATCTTCATCAGCCTACTAAGCATCCTAGGCATCATGGGCAGCGACGACTAATCGTTCCCATCATTGAAGAATATCTAGCCCAAGAGCCTACCTCTTGGGCTTTTTTGTATCTATAAGTACGATATTTCATTGGATAGCTACAATTTCTGTTGAGAAAGACAAACTTGGTCATGTACCCTATCCGCATAGTTAATTGGATTCTGGATTAAACATGTTTGAATATAACGGCAAGCAAATCGAAACCGACGCTCAAGGCTACCTATTGGATTACACGCAATGGGAAGAAGGCATGATTGAAATTCTTGCTCAAGACGAGGCGATTGAACTTACAGATGCACACTTAGAAGTCGTACATTTTGTAAGGAGCTTTTACGAAGAGTTCAACACCTCACCAGCGGTTCGCATGCTCGTTAAAGCAATGGAAAAAGCTCACGGCCCAGAAAAAGGCAATAGTAAGTACCTTTTCAAGTTATTCAAAAAAGGCCCTGCAAAACAAGCGACCAAGCTCGCCGGTTTACCTAAACCAGCAAAGTGCTTGTAAAACCTAACCCGCTTTAGGTCATTAAGTTACGTTCAATATAAAATACTGTAGTGCTACAACTACAGTATTTTAAACGCCCCTATGCGTACGTCTTGGCGCTCACTATCTTTAACTTGATGCATCACAACGTTGTCTACTGTTGCGCTCGAAGGGCCAATATAGAGCCAAGCATGTAATTTCTCAATTTGCTGACTCTCTCCGACAACTAACACTTCAACTCGACCATCATTTAAGTTCTTTGCATAACCTGAGAGACCCATAGCTTGCGCCTGCCTACTGGTGTGGTAACGGAACCCAACACATTGAACTACGCCTGACACGACAAAAATATATTGTGAACTTTCCATAACGTTGCCTCATAAATTATATGAATGATATAGTCGAGTTTCTATTCATTCACCGCTTATTGGTGGACTTACTTCGAGTATAACGATTATGAAAGAAATCCCATTTCGTTGGATTGACAAATATCTCATTCACCTAAAAATCCAAGAAAAGTTCTATCTACTCTTCTTATTGCCTCTTCTCGCCCTGGTTATATTAACTCTCGTTTTAGATAGTGCCGCTGACTCTTTACTTGCTCACCTTTATCAAGAAGAAATGCTCTTGATGAAAGGGCTTATCGAAGCGGGTCAACTCACTAAAGATCAAGTAGCTCAGCTTGTCAGCAGCTCTGAAACCATCTCTTTAGGCTACGGTGCTGGTTCTGTTTCAGTGATGAATGGAGCGTTCAGCCTAGTTGCTAACCATGACCAAAACCTTTGGTCTGCTCTATCGACGACTCAGGTTTCTATCATCGCTGTAACCCTAACGCTTATCGCACTAGGTGTTTACTACATCATGACCTTTATTGGCGGCGCGATGTTCTCTATGAACAAAGCTCTGAACACGCTTGCGAATGGCGACTTAACTTGCCGCATGAACTACTTCTTAGTTCGTGACGAGTTCAGTGAAATCGCGATTACAATCGATAAAGTTGCGGAGCGTGAACAAAACATGGTTCTATCAATCCAAGAGTCTGTCGCTCTCATGCAGCAGATCAGCTCGGACTTGAACCAGTCAACACAACAAAGTTCAGACATCTCAGGTAACCAACAAGAACACCTGAATAGCTTAGCAAGTGCAACGGAACAAATGGCGGCTACCATTCGCGAAGTCGCTACCCTTGCTCATGCGTCTAGCTCACAAACGATGGACGCTCGCGGCGTTGCTCAGAGCGGTCAAGTCAAGGTTTCAAATACACTGGAGTCTATCTCTAGCCTATCTCAAGAGATCCAGTCCGCTTCACAAGCAGTAGAAGAACTGGATGCCAACGCGGCGCAGATCGATGAAGTAGTCACAACCATCAACGGTATTTCTGAACAGACTAACCTGTTAGCGTTGAACGCAGCTATCGAAGCCGCACGTGCTGGCGAGCAAGGTCGTGGATTTGCTGTTGTTGCCGATGAAGTTCGTGCCCTTGCCGGTCGTACTCAGCAAGCAACGGTTGAAATCCAAAGCATGATTGAATCATTACAACGTAACAGTCAATCACTGACCAAGCTGATGGAAGTCACGGTGAACAATGCTAACGAAGGCCAAACACTGATGTCAGAAGTGAACGTCGAGATCGGTTCATTAGCGGAAAAAAACCAGTCTATTTCAGATAGCAGCACTCAAATTGCTACCGCGGCTGAAGAACAAGGCGTAGTCGCTGACAACATTGCACAGAGTGTTGAAGAGATTCGTCATCAGTCAGACAGTATCTGCGAGATGATCAGTAAGAGTAATTCCAATGTTGACCAACTTCGTAAACAAAGCGATACGATGGAAGGTTTGCTGACAGGTCTTAAAGCTTAATACTGATATCCACCACAATGTGTTGATTAATCATTACTAGGGCTGCTTCTGCAGCCCTTTCTTATTTGCTTTTCACCTGCACTTCCCCGACAATACCCCTCCTTCAAATTCAACAAACAGAGTAAATTATGACTCCTTCAATTCATCTAGCTAAAGGCCGAGATAAATCACTACGCCGCAAACACCCTTGGGTATTTTCACGCGGTATCGATAAGGTCGAAGGCGAACCAAAACAAGGTGAAACTGTAGACGTATATGCTCAAAATGGTCAGTGGCTTGCAAAAGCGGCTTACTCACCAGAATCTCAAATTCGAGCTCGTGTTTGGACATTTGAAAAAGAAGAGATCAACAAGGCGTTCTTCGTAAAACGAATTCAAGACGCACAGTCTTTACGAGAAGACATTATCGAACGTGATGGTCTAACGGGCTACCGCCTAACGGCCGCAGAGTCTGATGGCTTACCAGGTATCACAATCGACAAATACCAAGACTTTCTTGTTTGCCAACTGCTAAGTGCTGGCGCTGAGTTTAACAAAAGCGTATTGGTTGAAGCGTTAATCGAGTGCTTCCCTGACTGCAACATCTACGAGCGTTCAGACGTGGCAGTTCGTAAGAAAGAAGGCCTAGAACAAGTTGTCGGCGTTCTTCATGGTGAAGAGCCACCAAAATCTATCGTGATTGAAGAAAATGGCGTTAAAATCAGCGTGAACATTATGGAAGGCCACAAAACAGGCTTCTACATGGACCAACGTGATAGCCGCAAAGAATCGATGAAGTACGTTAAAGGCAAAGATGTCCTTAACTGTTTCTCATATACAGGTGGCTTTGGCCTTTACGCACTTAAAGGCGACGCGAAGCGTGTTATCAACGCTGACGTATCTCAACTTGCTCTTGATACCGCTAAATTCAACGCTGAACTTAATGAGTTTGATATCTCGAAAAAGCGCGCTGTATTCCTAAACGCTGACGTTTTCAAACTGCTTCGTGAGTACCGTGATCAAGGCACTAAGTTTGACGTAGTGATTATGGATCCGCCAAAATTTGTTTCAAGCAAGAATAACCTAACTTCAGGCGCCAACGGCTATAAAGACGTTAACATGCTTGCAATGCAAATCCTGAAACCAGGCGGCACTCTACTCACCTACTCTTGCTCTGGCTTAATGGGTACTGATTTGTTCCAAAAAATCATCGCTGATGCAGCATTAGATGCAGGCCGAACGGTTAAGTTCGTCGAGCGCTTCGAGCAAGCAGCCGATCATCTAACAGACACAGCCTACCCAGAAGGTTTCTACCTGAAAGGTTTTGCTTGTAAGGTTCTTTAAATACAAATTACCAGTCTAAGAAACAGCGTTACAGTTCATAAAAAACCGAGATTCTTCAATCTCGGTTTTTTATTAGTATCAGCAAACTCAATCGTCTTTAATAACTAGGATGTCAGACAAACTATTCGTCAAGTCTGCAGCGGAGAGGCCATCAAATTCAATTTTAACTTGCTGCCCATCTTTTTCTACAACCATGGCGGAGTTAACTTCGCCTCCTTCAACCTCGATGTTGTCTAACAACTCAGTGACTTGTTGTTGAGTTGGCGCATCAGCAAATAAGTCAGACAAATCAACCTTATCTCCTTCCGCGATGCTAAAATCGGAGATTCGATCGGTACTTCCATCTAAATCACCATCAACCCACTTGAATATATCAGCGTCATCACCACCAATAAGGATATCGTTTCCGAGACCACCAATCAGCGTATCTTGACCAACTCCACCTTTAAGTGCGTCATCACCACTCCCACCATCTAAGTAGTCATTACCAGTACCACCATCGATAGCGTCGATACCTGCTTGTCCGTAAACTGTATCGTTACCGTCACCAGTGAAAGCAATATCGATGCTGTCATTCTTATTCATACTTGGTCTATAACTATCGCCTTCCGATACAAAATCATCACGCTCAGCCGCACCGTCTTTAGGGTTCTTGGCTAATGACTCACTCCCCCCAAGGTAAACCGTGTCGTTTCCACCTCCTAGTTGAACGTAATCACCACCTTTGCCAACATCAACAAGGTAATCGGTGTTTGTATTATCAAACGTTGATGTTCTCTCATTTTCTGTATTCCCAGCAGAGAATTGATGCTTCTGCCATTGAAGGTCAGCTCCATCTACGGTAATCGTGTCGGTGACATCTCCAGAAGAACTAATCGTGGTTGGTGTTACGGGCTCAGGAACCTCAATTTCTGCAGTTGCCGTAGAGCTTGCAAATTTGTCCGCTCCCGTAACATATTGCTCTTCACTAACTGCTTCAACTGTAATACCAAAATCACGATTTCCAGTATAATCCGCCGGGAATACTAATTGAGCACTTACCGTCCCCACAACTCCAGCTGCATCAACAGCAAGTGCAAGTATGTAATTACTTGTACCATTGACTGGCGTTTGCAGTACCCCATCTACATACAGTTTCAACCCTGAAGGAATCCCGGTTAGTTCGACTTTGTCGTTTAAGGTTTCGCTTCCATCGACATCAACAAGCGCAACTGACACATCAATCGGTAGAACTTGCTCTTCTAGAATTTGATAAGTACCAGATTCATTATCCAAACTCACGATCGTATCTTTGAATACAATCTGCTCTATCTCATAAAGGTGATCACCAGCTTCTTTATCACTAGCACCTACTTGGTCGGCCGTATCAATGAAACGTTTGTCTTCAACAATCCAATATGGAACTTCGCTATGATCATCTGCAGGGAACCAACGTAAAACGTAATCTGATAAATCCCCTGTATAAATAACACTGTCGACTTGGTTAGGATCATCGATTGAGCCTATGCCTCCGTCAAAGTGGTCATTATAAGCACTTCCTATAAATGTATCACTTCCCTGTGTACCCGCCGATACATCACCGACAAAGTGGGCGGGAGACAATGCTACATCATCTGGATTGCGCTGATCTTTCGCGATAAACAAATCATCTTTGTCAGTACGATCATCAGTAGTATCAGCGTTATTAATCAAGTCTCCACTAGAGGTGAGCCCCTCAACAATGTTACCCGTGTTACCCATTTCTAGTAGAGTGCCATTATTAAATAGATCTTTAATGGCCTGTTCATCAGATGTATCGAAGCTAGGTTCCACTCGAATTGTTTTTAAATCACCAATAGTAATAGTAACAACAGGAGCGTCAGCCACAGGCGTAATATCTACCGTAAGCGTATGCTCTTCTGACGTACCATTCTCGTTTACAGCCTTGAACTTAATTTCAGCGTAGTCATTAGATTTATTGCCTACACCTTCAACATTGAAGCCGTCATAACCAGATTCGTTAGCATCTGGATTAAAGCCTATCACGCCTGAAGTTAATTGAGCCGATGTAATCTGAGTCGAGTTTAGTGGCTGCCAATTTGGATCTTGAACAGTGCCAAGATTAATCACCAACGCTCCATCGAGTGGTTGTTGAGTTATCACTAGGTCGTTGCCAGACTCAATCCCAAAATCATCAATCGATAGCACTAAAACAGTATCTTCTTGTCCAAAGGCTTCCTTACTTTCAGCATCTGGTCCAACAGGTACTGGATGGACAATTAGGTTGAAGGCCCCGTTCGAAATCTCACTGGTATCGCCGACAATCTCGTCTGAAATCGCTTCAATCTTAACGCTATAAGTGCCTGGTTCATCAACCTGAATCATCAGATCAGCGAGCACTGTTTCCGCAGTACCATTTGAGGTTAGCCAAGCAGATATGTCTACTTCACCATCAGCATTAACAACAAGCTCCTGGCTTCCAAGTTTAACAATTGAACCTTCAGGCAAACCAGACACGACGAGTCTCAACGCCTCTGAGCCATCGGTATCAACAAGCTGCGTAGTGATCTTAGAGACATTGATAAAGGTATCTTCCAGCCCTTCATTAATATCGAACGCTGGGTAATAACCACCCTCTAAGGATTCATGTTCAACCTGTGTCCCGATATTAACTTTATCCTCAAGCGAACTTACATCAGGAACAATATCAAAGTTGTCCGTGTTAAAGTCTACGGGTTCATTGCCACCAACTGCGACACTGATAGTGGCATTACCTGGACCAGCCTCGTTGTCGTGGAATGCAGTAATTGTGTACCAACCTGATGCCGATGGTACAAAGGCTGAAGACTCATAGGTACCACCTCCACCCCAAGTTTGAGAGGCCATGGTTTCACCACCGACTTCAAGTCTAAATGAATCATCTGCATGACCACTAAACACGTATGACTCACCAGCAACTAGGAATACTAAACCAGTAAGTTTGCTCGAAATGTTTTCGATAGCTGGAGAGTTCTGAGTGCCAAAGTCTGGCGCCTGTGTAACTTCTGAAGAGTTGGCAACACCTGCAGACTCGATTGCTTGTTCAACAAGGTCTGGAGCCACTCCGCTACCATTGTTGTAATCAAAGTCTAGGTTTTCCCATTGCTCTAACTTAAAACCTTCATCTAAATCTACATTTGGTGTTTCTACAACTAACTTGGCAAGTGTCGTATCAGGGCGAATATCAATCGACATCGTCGTACTAGAGCTGATGTTGATGCCGTCAGAACTGTGGTAGTTAAACTCCGCATAATCTTGCTGATTATTGCCAGTTGCTACATTCTCTTCATCAGACATTAATGTACTTGATTCATAGCTTACTGGGTTGAATATCAAGAAACCTTGTTCAATCTGCTCTTGGCTTACTGATACTCCTGTACCAATCGTTTCAGTATTTAACAGAACCCATTCATCAGTAGATTCGTTGTACAGATACATATCACCCGCACCTGGAGCACTAGTGATAACAATCGACAATTCACTAGAATCTGCGTCAGAAACATTGAAATCGGCCCACTTAAACGTAATCGATGAACCTTGGGCTTGTGCCTCATCGCCAATGACATGTGAGTCCTGTGCTTGCGGTGCTTCATCGTTATCAATGATCGTCGCAATACCTTGCTTACCACCCACTTCGAGCGTGAAGTTCTCATTTAACTCATCAATGCCGTCTTCGTTAGTTGGTACCTTGATGTCAAACGACGTTACTCCCGCAGGCACAACAAGCTGACCATTAACAAGCGTCACTCCCTCAGTGAACTCTACGTTGTCGGTGAAATCTTTGTTATCACCGAGCTCGGCAGAACCGGAGTTTAACGACCAGTCGAATTGAGTCTCTTGACTGCTTGTGTTAACTAGGTTCACGGTGAAGACAGCTACATCGCCTTCAATTACTTGTTCATTATTTGGATTAACCGCGTTGCTCACTGTATCGATAGTTGGAGCTTCATCGTTATCAGTAATGCTGCCCACTGCAGATTCACCATCAACAGTCACGGTGTAGGTTTCAGCGATCTCATGGAGACTGTCATCAATTGTCGGAATCAAGATTGCAAAGTCCTTCACTCCAATTGGGACAATCAGTTTTCCACTTTGCTGATCATAGGTGACGCCATTAGTAAAACGAACCTGACTCAAGTCGAGATCTTTTTCTTCACCCGAATCATTCGCAGCATCCGTGTTCTTACCAAAAGTAACGTCCAATACAGACTCAACAAGTGCACTTGAATCCAGAATTACTTTAAAGCCAAGATCATCACCTTCAACTACTGAGTCTGCTAGCAGGTCTACAGACGCAACACTAGAAGGAGTCGGTAAAGGGTTGACGATAACATTAACTTCAGCACTCGCGATTTGGCCATTATCATCAGTAACCTGATATTTAAACGTTGTTTCACCGACAAAATCATCGCCAGTTAAATCAAAGTATACGATGCCGTCTTTGATATACGCATTACCTTCCGTTTCACCGTATACATAGGTAATACGTAGATTGTCGCCATCTGAATCGATATCGTTATTTAGAAGCTCAGAACCGATAATGCCAGCAAGCTTCGATGTTGGAATCTCAAGAATGCCGCCTTGATTCACTGCATACGCGCCTTCACTAGAGGCTTTAAAACCAGTTAGGAAGTAATCTGACGCATCATTATCATTCGTTGCTTGGTTGGAATACTCAGTTGCTTCAAATACCACAGTATCAAACGCGATTGGAGTACCATCAGGACCAAGCGGTGTTATTTCGTAAGTACCTTTATTGTTACCGTCTTCAGCAATAAACGTATCACCTGCAACCGCTACGCCATTGAGGTACGCTACCCAACTGCCTTGTTCATGGTTATCAGTGAAATCACCGTCATTACCTTCGTTTTTAAACAAGTTAGATACTGAAAATGTAAACTGAGTAGCAGGGCTATCTAAGTTGATTTCAAACTTCTCAGATTGCTGCTCTGCACGATCATATTCAATCTGAGCACCCAATCCACCTACTTTGCCGGCAACACCAATCTTAATGCCGCTGTGTGCGAAGTCTTTATCTTGGCCATTGAAGCTAGCATTTAGCTCAGCGCCTTCGGCTGACCATGGAGAGTCGTTGTCTTCACTGAACTCACCCAGTTTAACTTCGAAGCCTTGCGGATCGTTATTCGCATTCAGGTCACCAGACTTATCGATAGTAACTGTCTTAACTTCACTTTCGTTACCATCACTGTCTACCGCTTTATATTCGAATGAATCTGACGCCTTAGCTTCAAGAGAAGTCAGCTCCCAGTTACCTGGTCCTTGTGTGCTTGCTTCCACCGAAACAATCTCAGCACCTTCAGGAGCGACAATCGTGACATTTTGATTATTGTGGGTGTCATCATAAAGGAAGGTTTTGTCTTCTGTGACACCATTACCATAATCAAAGGTGACTGTAATCTCAGCTCTTGATTGAACACTATCATCAGCATTTGGGGCAAACCAACCACCCAAACCACTTAGACCAACCGTTACTGAGTCCGCTGGACGAGAAGAGAAATCAATGTTGATCGCCTCGTCTTGGTGAATACCGCGATTAGTCGATGCAATACCGAAACCCATATGGCCTTGCTGACTGTTGTTTTGCACTAAAGGCTTAGCGTCAACGTTATTTCGACCTTCCGAGGTAATGGTGACGACATCACCATTATCAAACTTCAGTTCGCGAGTATACGCATCTACTTCATCACCCCAGTTATGGAACTCTGCAGTGCTATGAGGGCCTTTATCTAATGTGGATGTATCATCAACACCTAAGAAGAAGCCCGTTGATTCTTGGTCATCTTCATAAACGATGTTGTTAGGATCTGCATACGTCTGCCCAACTACCACTTCAACCTTGTTATTACCATCGACATAGTAAAGAGTTCCTGAATCAGGCAGCTCTGTGATGATCACGCCGAGATTTGTATCTGCGTCATTATCGTTATCATCTTCATTATCAGAAATATGGTCTGTACCATCACCTTCGATAGTCCCCATCCCGGTATCGAAAATAACTTGCGAAGAGCCATCTGCATTGAGAGAAATAGAGAAGTCTTCAGCTTTTGGCGGGTTATCATGGCTATCGTCAATAGCTACATTTTTATCAGCACTAGAAGTATCTAGCTTCTCAAATACATCGGTACCATCTTGGGTTACGGATACAACACTAACGTTAAACTCTTGTCCAACTTCGTATTCGTTGTCTTGTTCAGTTTGAATCTCAAAGGTCGCTGTATTTGTATTTGCGTCTACGTTTACAGTTATAACTTCAACAATATCTTCATTGCTCGCATTTGTGTAAGAGTACTGAAGAGTAACCACACTATCTTCAGGCACTTGCTCACTTAGCGTAATCGTAAATGGACTTGTCTTATCACCCTCAATAACTGAATCGGGACCAGTCAGCCCAACTGTAACGGTATCTTTGTCGTTTGTGTCTGTCTCATCGACAATCTTAGCTGTACCTGAGTCCTGTTTGTCATTTTCAACAAACTCACTAGTTGAGCTAGCATTTAGAGTTACAGTCTCTTCACCCTCAAGCAATTTATCATCAAGAACCTTGATGAAGACTTCTAAGCTATCAGAGCCGCTAGCAATAATAAGATCGGCAAGCTCCTGATCTGAAAGCGCTTTATAATCTTGTCCATCTTTAACGTAGATCTTGTCTTCGTAATCGACACCTTTAGTTGCAGTATCCCCTGCCGACCCTAGTGTAAGAGCAAGACCAACGTTCTCAGAGACAAGCTCATCTAGGTTGATTTCAAATGATAAGAAAGCATCTTCTGCTTCTGTCACTGGTTGGCCAGCAGTAACTGTTAGCTCAGCAACAGGTAATACATCAACATTCACTACAACCGTATCTGTACCACCGTTACCGTCCGACACGGCAACAACAAATGAATCATCTCCATCAAACTCGTTGTTCGGAGTGTACTTCCACTCGCCCGTTTCAGGGTCGATCTCAACACTACCGTTTGTAGGTTGGCTCACCGTGTAAGTCAGGTCAGTGTCGTCAATATCGGTTGCAGTAACCTTACCAGATACAGAGTTATCCTCTTTAGTCGATACACTTATTTGATCAGTATCGCCAATCGGCACTCCATCTTTGACAAATATTGGAGCATCATTTTCTGGAGTGACATTAATCGTAACCACGGCGGAATCAGTACCACCTTTACCGTCAGAAACTGTGTAAGTAAACGTAGCGATACCATTGAAGTCATCCGCTGGAGTGTAACGAACGGTCTGAGAACCATCTTGTAGCTCAACTAACTCAACCTGACCGTATGTTGGATCAATCACTAAACTATCTAAAATGATTAACGTATCACCATCAACATCAGAGTCATTCGAAAGTAACTCGCTACTAGGTATATCGAGAGTTACATCTTCTTGTGTCTGAAGATTTTTAATCACTTCTTGAAATTTGATATTGTCTAGATAAGTCCCACTCTTGTCGCCTTCAGTGCCAACTTCTCTAAATGAAAGGGTATTTGAACCATCTCCACTACCACCTAATAATTCCAATAACTGAGTTTGCATTATGTTGCTTTCAGGGGTGATCGTAGCAATGACTTCGCCGTTCCAAATGACCTCAAGCTCAGCACTCGGCAATCTTTCGTACATTGCCGTATCAAAAGACAGTTGGTATAGGGTACCGCTTTCCACACCTTGAATTTGTTGGGTAAGGGTTACATTGTCACCGTTACCTTCCATATCAATCATACGATCGCCGTCTGTTTCATCAACAGCATAGCCTTCTTGAACTGAATCTAAAGCACCAGTTCTTGCATCGTAGGACCAACCATCTAGTTGGTCGATTCGAGAACCCCAACCGGCATTTGATACCGATTCATAGTCTTCAAAGCTACCATTGACGATCAGGTTATCACCTAATTCTCTTGAATCATCGTTCGCGATAGGGTCATCATTTACTGGTGTTACATTAACGGTCACTGTCGTAGTGCTTTTTTCACCATGAGTATCAACAATGGTGTATTCGAAAGTCGCTTCACCATTGAAGTCTTGGTTAGGTTCAAACACGACATTGCCATCTATCAGCTGAACAGAACCGTTTGTAGCATCGGTTGCGTTGACAGAAAAAATGGTTATGTCATCCCCATCAACATCGAAATCATTGGCTAGCAGCTCACTACCACTAATAGTAAGAGCCTGATCTTCTTCCGTTATGAGTTTGGGTGCATCTATTCCGGTAACTGTAATGTTATCGATGAACGCACCAAGCGAATCAGATTTACCCGCACCAGCAAAAGCGATTAAAGTAGCATCACTACTAACATCAAACTCAGCATTTGCTTGATACCAACCTTTGTTATCCGGACCATCTAGTGTTACAGAAATGCCTTCTGGAGCAGTCACTGTTCCATCCGCATGCAGCGTAATAGTTGTATTCCCAACAGTAAAAGTCATATCAGACGACGAGTTGCCGTCTTGGCGAGGGTTATAATCGAACTCTACCCTCAAAGAGTCTTGATCCGACGTATCAATTGATGTCGTCATCACCGTGTTTTTATGTGGGTCTAGCTCTGCGTAAAAATCACCGTCGGTAGCATCAACAATTAAGCCGTCTCGCTCAATCTCTATACCATTAGTAAAGTCCCATACCTCTGATGGGTCTTTAGAAACAACCGTCCAACCCGCTGGGTTTGCCATATTTTCGAATGACTCAGTGAGCAATATGGTTTCTTGAACGTTTTTGTAAGAATCACTGATGGCTACAGGCGCATCGTTGACTGGCGTCACCGTCAAGTTGAACGTGCTGTCTACCGGTGTGCTGCCATCTTCGTTGCCGTCTTCAACGTTAATATCGAAAGACGCCGACGTGGTTTCGCTGCCGTCATGTTTAAACGTCACTTTACCCGTCGCCAACTGCGCCACCGTAAAGCTGCTCGACGCGACGCCGTTCACTAAGATTGTGCCGTTACTCACGTTGCTGACCGTGAAGCTCACGCCTGTGTCCGTATCGTCAACGTCCGTGTAGCCAAGATCTGCCGCCGTGATGGTGTAGCTGCCTGCTTCATCCATTTCACCCAACAGATCGCCTGTCAGCTCCGGCGCATCATTCACTGGCGTCACCGTCAAGTTGAACGTGCTGTCTACCGGTGTGCTGCCATCTTCGTTGCCGTCTTCAACGTTAATATCGAAAGACGCCGACGTAGTTTCGCTGCCGTCATGTTTAAACGTCACTTTACCCGCCGCCAACTGCGCCACCGTGAAGCTGCTTGACGCGACGCCGTTCACTAAGATTGTGCCGTTGCTCGCGTTGCCGACCGTGAAGGTCACGCCTGTGTCTGTATCGTCAACGTCTGTATAACCCAAGTCAGCTGCCGAGATCGTGTAGCTGCCTGCCTCATCCACTTCCGCCGCCAAATCGCCTGTTAGTTCCGGCGCATCATTCACTGGCGTCACCGTCAAGTTGAAAGTGCTGGCTACCGGTGTGCTACCATCTTCGTTGCCGTCTTCAACGTTCACATCGAACGACGCTGACGTGGTTTCACTGCCGTCATGTTTGAACGTCACTTCACCCGCCGCCAACTGCGCCACAGTGAAATGGTTCGACGGAACACCACCGACTAAGATTATGCCGTCACTCGCGTTGCCGACCGTGAAGGTCACACCTGTGTCAGTATCATCAACGTCCGTGTAGCCTAGGTCCTCAGCCGTAATGGTGTAGCTGCCTTCTTCATCCACTTCACCCAACAAATCACCTATCAGCACTGGTGCATCGTTCACAGGAGTGATATTAAGCGTAACTTCTGCTTCGTCTTCCCCACCGTTCCCATCGGTCACTTTATATTTAAAAGTTGCCTCCCCGTTATAGTCGGTATCCGGTGTGAATGTAATTGTATTGTTTGTGTAGTCGACAAACAGCTCACCATTAGTCGCGGAGGTAATTGAACCCACAACAATTGAGAGCTCATCACCATCAATGTCAGTATCATTCGCCAACAATTCATCAAAAGAAATCGTGATAGACGTGTCTTCAGCAGTAACAAGTTTAGATTGATTAATACCTGTCACTGTAATGTTATCTAACAACGCACCGTAGCTATCTGAAGCACCAGCGCCTGCAAATGTAAGGTCCGTAACGTCCCCTTGGACTTCGAACTCAGCCGTGATCTTATACCAACCATTTGCGTCAGGTTGCCCTATTTGGACATTAAGTCCGTCGGCACCCGATAGAGTTCCATCGGCGTGAACAGTAACTAACGTGTCACCGACTTTAAACGTCATGTCAGAAGATGAATTACCGTCTCGTCGAGGGTTGTAATCAAATTCAACACGAACGCTATCTTGGTCTGACGTATTAATACTTGTTGTGATCGCGGTGTTTTGATGAGCATCAAGCTCAGCGAGGTAGTCACCGTCTGTCGCTTCAGCTATGAGACCGTCACGCTGAATCTCTAGACCATTTGTTGCTTCCCAATCACCCAGTTCGTCGCCAGTTACTACTGTCCAACGACCTGTGTTTGTCATGTTTTCAAAGGACTCAGAGAAGAGCAGCGTCTCACTATGAGTTTCATATGTGTCATCAATCGCTACTGGGCCCTCGTTCACGTTGCTCTCTTTCAGGGTCACCGTCGCTTCCGCTGTCGAGCCGTAACCGTCGGTCATCACCATCTGGTAATCGCCACTGTTCGTGCCT
>NZ_JBFRTQ010000003.1:0-7501 GCF_041474195.1 Vibrio sp. 10N.222.52.C3
TATTAGATGTGAAATAATATTAGTGGCTAATCTATAGAGTAATTAACTTATATCTATAAAAATTAACCATATTAAATCGAATTAAAAGGTTACTTCTTATCTCGGAAGCTCATGCTCTCATTGTTAAAAGGAGTGTGATAGGTGCATTGATATTTGATGTCGATGATATCGCTGACGATGAATAGATCCCCCGATGCTAAGAAACCTCGGTTGGTGATATTCATCGCCGCGGCATTTTTTTTGCAGCCGAGCAACTCCGCGTCTTCTTTAGATACGTTGATCGCTTGATACGTCGTTAAGTAGCTATCGATCTGAAGACCTTTCGCCAATGCATGTTTCTGGATTGAGCTTTCAATGATCTCGGCATTCATCTCTGGGAAGACACTGACAGGGATCTTGGCTTCTTCAATCTGAACTACTTTGTTGTTAATCAATCGAAGCCGTCTAATTTTCCAGATGTAGTCATTGTCGTCTAAAGAAAAAATCTGCTGTTCGTGGTTATCGGGTAGCGCTTTATTCAGTTGGAGCTTTTTATAAGAGATCTCTTCAAAACTGTTTTCAGTAATGGAGTTGTACACCAGTGGTGTACCAATGAGAGAAGTGTTGACGAAGTAACCAGAACCCACCTTAGATTTCACCATGCCAATAGCCTCTAGCTTGGCTAGCGCTTTTCGAATAGTAAATCGAGATAACCCATATATTTCAGAGAGTTCTCTTTCCGCGGGAAGCTTATGATTGATACTGTTTTGACAGATCTTGCTCACAATATCTTGGACAACTAACTCGTACTTTTTCATAGATCAATAACTTTAAAGTGTATTCACTGTGACTAAAGAATAGTGAACTAAATCAGGGATTCAGTACGCTCTGAATGACTCATAATTGTAACATAGAAGGTTAAGTGGGTGATGATAAATAGGGTTAGTTAGGGGTACTAGTGACCACCTTTTGCGCTGACTTGATTACATCTTGTGATTCTAGTCCTCATTTTGTAAAACAAGATTATGAACTTTAACGTGCGGCATTTAATGTCTGTGTTGTTGCTATTTTAAGTGACTAATTCAGGAGTAGGGTATGAGTTCGAATCAAATCAAAATGTCGTATTTGATGTGGGTAATGTGATTGTGCGTTGGTCGCCGCTGGAAATTACTCAACTAACGTTTGGTAACATTGCCGACCCTGAAGCCCGAGCGCTTTCGATTTTCCAAAGTGCGATTTGGTCGGATTTGAACAAAGGGTTCTTAACCGAAAATGAAGCCAAACTTCGCTACCAACAAGAGCTCGATTTATCTTCATTAGAGTGCGACCGCCTGTTTTATTACGTTAAGAAAACGCAGATCTTATTGCATGGTTCTGTCGACCTTATCGAGCGCGTAAAGCGTGCTGGGTATGGTGTGTATGCACTTACCGACAACGTGGTCGAGATTGTTGAACACCTAAAAGCCACCTACGAATTTTGGCCTTTGTTTGATGGCGCAGCCGTATCCGCTGAACTTGGCATGCTTAAACCGCAGCCTGAGATTTACCAAGCGTTGCTTTCAAATAATGGACTGGAGGCTTCAGAAACGGTGTTCATTGATGATATGCCTTACAACGTAGAAGGAGCAAAAGCCGTAGGTATGGCGGGTATTCAGTTTATCGATTCTGCGCAATGTGAGAACGAACTTCGTGCTCTTGGCGTCGAATTTACGTGACCATGTAGCGAAATTCTCAAGCTATCTATTTTAGTCAGGTTTCTCTATGTAGATAATCTAGGTAGGCAAGATAAGTAGAAAAACGACGGATAGAAAAGACTGATAAAAGCTAAAACGAATCGATTAAAAAGAGGCGCTGTTTCATCATGAACATCGCCTCTTTTTCTATTTGTTCTTTTAATGAGCTTTATTTTTCTATTTAACTTTATTGCTCAGTATCCAAGTGTCGAATTAACTTCGCCGGCGTGCCACCGTATAGACAATCTGGCGGTACATCGCTGTTGACCACAGAGTTCGCCGCGATAACCGAGCGAGCCCCAATCTTCACGCCTTGGTTGATGACCGAGTTTCCACCAACCCACACATCATCTTCGATTGTTATCGGTAAACAGAAGGTTTCCCATTTACGACGGCTACGATAATCAAGGGAGTGTGATGGCGTATAGAATTGGACGCTTGGTCCAATTAAAACATTGTTTCCGACTTTGATTCTCGCACCATCTAGCATTACGACGTTCATATTGATGAAGGTGTCGTCACCAATCTCGATGGTTTTTCCAAACTCACAATGAAAAGGGGGCTGGATTAAGCTGCTACTCCCGACTTTACCGAATAGCTGCTCTTGCAATGTGTGTTGTTGATCTGGATTTTGATGGTTGTTGAAGGCCATTAACGCCTTTTTGGCATTGGTACGTATGGTATCAATTTCTTGGTCTGCACCATCATATACTTGCCCAGATAACATTTTATCGAGTTCAGTTTGATCGTTTGTATTACTCATGCTGCCCACTTTCCGAGAGTCTCGGTCTAAATGACGAATACTGCAAGATTAGCGATTTTTGGACATAAAAAAAGAGAAAAGCCTCAGCCTTTCTCTTCCTATTTTGTGCTTTAAGCACTAATGCTAAGTGAGCCCAGCTATTCAGCAAAAGGCGCGCTTTACCAATTAGATTTGCTCAACGAAACCCATTAGGTGCTTTTTCACTTCGTCTGAAGCAAAAGCGCTTTCTACCGAGTACTTGTAGATTTCTACGTAATCTTCTTTGTTAGACCGAATGTTTCACACACACGCTTCACTTCGTTGGTCATGGTTGTGTTGCTTTCTGTTGGTTGTTTTGTTGCGAGATTTAGGCTTAAGGCTACGAGACAGTGTGAATATGGCAGATCAGATCATAGGTTCTTGATTTAGTTCCACGGAACTATGCAACAAAGCTTTATTTAGTTGGAAATATTATAAGGTATTTGTTCAAAACTATTTCTAGTATTGTATTTATACATAAGTGGCATAGTGACGATAGAAGTCCTGATATTACTATAATCGGTTTGAGGCTTGCTGACGCCATTTTAAAGGTGAGCTCCCATACGTATTTTTGAATGCTTTACTAAACCCACTCACATTTCTGTAACCTAATAATTCTGACAGTAATGTAATATCAATTCTGCTGGACTCTAAATACCATCGAGCTGCACTTATACGTACATCCTTGAGTAATTTCTGAAAATTCGTGTCGTGTATTTCTAATCGCCTTTGCAAAGTTCGTGGGCTCATATTAAGCATGTGTGCTATATCATTGATATTGGCACTATGTAATCCCATTGTTTGCAAAACTAGAGTTCGAACTTTGCGTTCTATGTTATCCCCTGATTGAAAAATTAGCAGGTCTAAATACTGTTCATAATGGCGCTTATGTTTGGATAAAGTTGCTTGTAAGGGGGTATATAAGTAGTCACGGCTAAAAATAAGGCGATCATGCTCTTGATTGAAGACAACTGAACACCCAAAATATTTTTGATATTTGGAACTTATGGACAAAGGTGTATGGGAAAATTCTAATCTTTCTATTTTTAATGATGAACCTATTAGATTTTTTAACAAATTTAAGCATACACCCAAAGATAGTTCTTTATATTGTTTTGCGTAGCTAACATCTTGAGATATTTGATAGCGTTCTATATAAGCCAAATGTTCAAATTCTTTTAATATCCAATATTCTCCAAGACTATGGATAGCCATATAACGCTGTGCATTATCTAAAGCCTCTTGTACCGTTTCACTAGCTTGAATTATAAGGCTTATAGGTCCAAGTACTTCAATTCCCTGATTTTTCGCTAACTTTAAACCAAAATCTTTACAATTAAGCTGCTGAGATGCTAGCTCAAGTAAGTTAATCATGCTAGCAAAGTCTATTAAGCTTTCAGGATTGAGCAGATCTTGCGTAGTCAAATTACATTGAACAAGTAAAGAATTAAGGTCGCCTCCTAACTCTTTAATTAGGTGTTCTATACCAGACAATGAAGCGCTTCGGATTGAGTAGTATTGTTGCATAAAAGACCTATTTTAAATTGGTATGACCAAGTAATTACTAACTTGTCGCTAAATGATAAGAAACAAAACTAGAGATGTTATAATTTAGTTAATACAAAGTTGCAAATAAAATTTTCAATTCGAGGGTTATATATCTATGTATGATACAGTTATTAAGGGAGGCCGTTATTTTGACGGCACAGGTGAAGCTTCTTCGATCAAAAACATTGCAATAAGAAACGGAAAGATTGCCTTGGTATCCAACACTGCTATTGATGAGAGTGGTTGTATGAATGTTATTGATGCCAATGGTAAGTGGGTGATGCCAGGTTTTATCGATACCCATACCCATTATGATGCGGAACTGCTTATTAGTCCAAGCCTGTCTGAATCGGTGCGCCATGGCGTAACAACAGTACTTGTTGGCAGTTGCTCGTTAAGCATGGTCTGTAGTGAATATGAAGATGCCTCCGATATTTTTACCCGGGTTGAAACCGTCCCTCGCGAGAAAGTGTTGCCCATTTTAAAGCAATATAAAACATGGAGTACGCCTAGACAATGGGTCGAATTTGTTCAGCAACACCCTCTTGGACCAAATGTTGTAAGCCTGCTTGGTCACAGTGATTTACGTGTAGGTGTCATGGGGCTTAGCCGAGCAACAGATCTAAACGTCACTCCTACTGAAACCGAAATGCGAAAAATGGAAAGCTTACTTAAAGAGTCACTTGACGTAGGTTTTCTTGGCTTGTCGACTATGTGCCTTAAGTGGGACAAAATTGATGGCGACCGTGAATGGTCAAAAAGTTTACCCAGTACTTATGCAAAATGGAAAGAGATCTCTCGCCTCAATAACCTAGTGCGTGAATATGGACGAGTGCATCAAGGAGCGCCGAATGCCGCAGCCATATTACAAATAAATCAATATATGCGTGAATGTATGGGCATTTTTAAAAAGCGCCTTAAAACGACGCTAATTAGCCGAATGGATCTTAAGGGCAGTGTTTATTTAAGTAAAATTACAAACCTTGCCGCTAGAGTGACCAATTTATTTAATGGCGATTTTCGTTGGCAGGTGCTGCCCTCGCCTTTTACAGTCTATGCTGATGGTATTGATGTCGTCTTTTTTGAAGAGTTTGGTGCTGGTGAACTGGCACTTGATTTAAAAGATAAAATTGCTCGCAACGAGCTCCTAAAAGATGAAACTTACCGCCGTGAGTTTAGAAAGTTCTATGGCGAAAAACTCAGTCCCCGTGTATGGCAACGTGACTTTGGCGACGCGATTATACTTGCTTGTCCTGATGAATCGATTGTTGGTAAAAACTTTGCTGATGTTGCCGCTAGCAAGCAGATCCATGTTGTGGATCTTTTCCTCGACCTAGTTGTGCAATATGGTACCGATCTTCGTTGGTACACCACAGTTGCCAACCATCGTAAAGACGTGCTTAAGAATATGGTTAAAGATAAGAAGTCACTGATCACCTTTAGTGATGCAGGTGCGCATATCCGTAATATGGCTTTTTATAACTTACCGCTACGTATGCTTAAGTTAGTTAGTGAAAGCATTGATGAAAGCCAAAATCAGCCAACTAAAAATAGCCAAGCGATTATGACGATGGAGCAAGCTGTGTTTCGGATGACGGGCGATCAAGCGCAGTGGTTCAATATTGATGCTGGTCGTATTCGTATTGGTGATAGAGCCGACGTCGTGGTGTTAAATCCCGCTAAATTTAATCAAAATCTCGAGCAAGTCAGCTGGGCTGATATGGAAAACTTTGGTTTACAACGCCTTGTAAACCGTAATCCGGGCTTAATCGAGCAAGTATTCATTAACGGAAAGCTCGCCTGCGAATTCGATAAAATAACCCCTGAACTTGGGAAAAGCATGGGTTTTGGGACTTATATTCCGGCGTATTAGCTGCTGCACTTATAGATTAGGTCTAATGACTCTTGTAATGAGTCGATTAATTAACGATATGGATATTTATGATGATAAAAATAATAACTAATTTAGTTATGGGGCTGGGTTTTGCTCTTGGTTCAATAAGCACCTATGCTGCCAGCAAGCCTAATATTGTGGTGATATTTGGTGATGATATCGGTTACGGTAATATCTCAGCTTATAATAACGGTACACTAGGGTATCAAACGCCTAATATCGATAGCATAGCTAATGATGGTGCAATGTTAACCTCATATTATGCTGAGCAATCGTGTACTGCTGGGCGATCAGTATTTATTACTGGCCAAATGCCTGTGCGAACAGGTTTAAGTAAAGTCGGATTGCCAGGAGCAAGCCAAGGTATACAACCCCAGGATATTACTTTAGCTCAGACGTTAAAAGACCTCGGTTATGCAACTGGACAATTTGGTAAAAACCACTTAGGTGACCGTGATGATATGCTACCTACTGAGCATGGTTTTGATGAGTTTATGGGTAATCTTTATCACCTTAACGCCGAAGAAGAACCTGAAAACATTGATTACCCTAAGTCTCCAGAGTTTAAGAAACGCTTTGGCCCGCGGGGTGTAATTCATTCTTTTTCTGATGGCTCAGTTGAAGATACCGGGCCACTCAACAGCAAGCGTATGGAAACGATCGATGACGAAACCCTTGAATCTGCCTATGACTTTATTAGTCGTCAGGTGGAGAGAAAAAAACCATTCTTCTTATGGTATAACACAACTCGCATGCATAATTACACTCACGTGAGTGACGATAACTCTGGTGTTACTGGTTTAGGTGAGTATGCTGACGGCATGGTTGAGCACGATAACCATATTGGTCACCTACTGGCAAAGATCAAGCAACTCGATATTGAAGATAATACAGTGGTGATTTACACCACTGACAACGGTCCAATGAATGCGACCTGGCCAGACGCAGCCACTAGCCCATTTAGAGGGGAAAAAAACACCGGTTGGGAAGGAGGATTTAGAGTTCCAGCGCTTATCAAATGGCCAAATCATATCAATCCAAATTCAAAGTTTAATGGAATAGTCTCGTCTGCCGATTGGTTCCCAACTTTAGTGAGTATTGCTGGTAATAGTGATGTGAAGAACCAATTACTATCAGGTTATAAAGCCAGTAATGGTAAGCAATATAAGAACCATTTAGATGGGTACAACCAACTTGACTATCTAAGTCAGAAAATCGATAAAAGTCCACGTAATCAATTTTTCTACTGGTCTGATGATGGCGAACTACTCGCTATGCGCGATGGTCGTTGGAAGTTTCATTTTAAAATTCAGGAAAGTAAAGGTATTGATGTTTGGACTCAACCACAAAAAACCTTAAGAATTCCCAAACTGTTTGATTTAGCAATTGACCCCTATGAAAAAGGCGATCAAGGCTTTGGCTATGATAATTGGTGGTACAAGAGGGCTTTTGTGTTGATCCCGGCACAAATTAAAGTTAGGCAAATGTTAGCAACCTTTAAAGAGTTTCCTCCAAGACAAGCGCCTGGTAGTTTTGCTGTTGATATTAAGATGAAAGATCTCATAC
>NZ_JBFRTQ010000004.1:0-216 GCF_041474195.1 Vibrio sp. 10N.222.52.C3
CGTTGATCTAGGAGGTGAAAGTCCTCTACGGGCTCAGTCGAGCGAGAACCGTTAGCCTATGCAAGGGTGTTCACCGTGAGGTGAAATCTGAAGGAAGCAAATGGCAAAACTTGGTTGTGACGAACAGAAATCTGATAGTAGGCCATTACAACTTGGGCAACCTAGCCATAGATAGAATAGCCCAATGCCTCGACGGGAAGTGTGTAGTGGTAAATC
>NZ_JBFRTQ010000004.1:1077-2665 GCF_041474195.1 Vibrio sp. 10N.222.52.C3
CAGCAGTGATGTTGTGTGATGAGCAATAAGAAGTCAGCAGAAGGCATAGTACTTTGAGAATGTACAACTCAAAGGAAGGCCTGAACTGAATAT
Source organism: Vibrio sp. 10N.222.52.C3 (assembly GCF_041474195.1). Classification (NCBI taxonomy): domain Bacteria; kingdom Pseudomonadati; phylum Pseudomonadota; class Gammaproteobacteria; order Vibrionales; family Vibrionaceae; genus Vibrio; species Vibrio sp. 10N.222.52.C3. Next base: position 1,171 of record NZ_JBFRTQ010000004.1, read on the forward strand.
ATCAAGAAGCAGTCACTAGACACTCAATCATGTGGAGTCATAGCAAGATGAAACTCATCTCTACGTCCCAAAGGGCAATACCGCAAGTAAAGCTCATGGATACGAAGAATGACAAGCATGGTCGGCGTAGACAGGAGGGCGAGTCTTGGTGACCTCAACTTCGTTGATGGAGCAAATCTGCTCCTCAACCAATTTGAATCAAGCTCTTAGACGCGTGAAGAAGAACAAAGGGTGTGCAGGAGTCGACAAGCTCGACATCAACGCCACTATCTCAAGACTTCGACAGGCATCAAACGGGCAAGAGCTTCGCCAGAGTCTTCTGGATGGAAGCTATCAACCTCAACCTGTTCTTGGTGTAGAAATCCCCAAAGCTAGTGGTGGCGTAAGGCAATTAGGTATCCCAACAGTCCTTGATAGGGTAGTCCAACAGGCAATCACATCAGTGCTGTCATGTATCTATGAGCCGAAGTTCTCCGACAGTAGTTACGGGTTTAGACCCAACCGCAGTGCGCACCATGCATTGTCGGCCGCCAGTCGCTACATCCGAGAGGGTCGAGGTTATGTAGTAGATATCGACCTAGCAAAATACTTCGATACAGTGAATCACGATAGGCTAATGCACAGGCTGTCACAAGATATTGCTGATAAACGCGTGTTAAAGCTAATTAGGTCATACCTACAGGTAGGCATAATGCGACATGGACTAGTTGAGCAGAGACAACGAGGCACACCCCAGGGTGGGCCATTATCTCCGCTACTATCAAATATTGTATTAGATGAACTGGATAAAGAGCTAGAGCGTAGAGGGCATAAGTTCTGTCGATATGCAGATGACTGTCAAATCTACGTGCGTAGTGAGGAAGCCGCTCATCGAGTCAGAGAGTCGATAACGGAGTTCTTGGAGCAGAAACTAAAGCTGACGGTAAACCGTAAGAAAAGTGCAGCAACGAGAGTGACAAAGCGAACTTACCTAAGCCACCGCTTCCAGATAGACGGAAGAATCGGGATATCGAAGACGGCACAAGCTCAAATGAAGAAGCGAGTACGTCAGATAACGAAGCGAAATCGAGGACGAGAGTTACAGGTGATAATCACGGAGTTAACTCAATATCTAAGAGGATGGCAACACTACTTCAAGCTTACTGTTAGTAAAAGTGCAATGCAGCGCTTAGACGAATGGATACGGCGTAGATTAAGGTGCTACCGACTAAAGCAGCGCAAACGCAGAGACAGCATAGCGATATGGTTACAGCGACAAGGTGTAACGGAGCGTAATGCGTGGAAGCTAGCGATGTCAGATAAGGGTTGGTGGCATCTAGCTTCAACGCCACAGGTTAATCACGCCATGCCAATAAAATGGTTCGAGGGGTTGGGGCTGTACTCACTAAGAGATGGGTACGAGTCACTGAAAGTATATTCGGAACCGCCGTATGCGACCCACGCTTGTACGGTGGTGTGAGAGGACGGAGGCTGCGAGGCCTCCTCCTACTCGATT
>NZ_JBFRTQ010000005.1:0-1875 GCF_041474195.1 Vibrio sp. 10N.222.52.C3
CGTTGATCTAGGAGGTGAAAGTCCTCTACGGGCTCAGTCGAGCGAGAACCGTTAGCCTATGCAAGGGTGTTCACCGTGAGGTGAAATCTGAAGGAAGCAAATGGCAAAACTTGGTTGTGACGAACAGAAATCTGATAGTAGGTCATTACAACTTGGGCAACCTAGCAATAGATAGAATAGCCCGATGCCTCGACGGGAAGTGTGTAGTGATAAATCAGGCACGGCCAAGGGAAAGAGCAACGTCTTACCTCGGGAGATCTTATTACTTGTCTCGATAGAGACTAATACAGCAGCGATGCGGTATGACGAGCAATAAGAAGTCAGCAGAAGGCATAGTACCTTAAGGAAGTACAACTTAAGGGAAGGCCCGAACTGAATATATCAAGAAGCAGTCACTAGACACTCAATCATGTGGGGTCATAGCAAGATGAAAACCATCTCTACGTCCCAATGGGCGATACAGCAAGTAAAGCTCATGGTGATGAAGAATGACAAGCATGATTGGCGTAAACAGGAGGACGAGTCTTGGTGATCTCAACGTCGTTGATGGAGCAAATCTGCTCTTCAACCAACTTGAATCAAGCTCTACGAAGAGTGAAGAAGAACAAAGGATGTGCAGGTGTCGACAAACTCGACATAGATGCGACTATCTCAACACTTCGACAGGCTTCAAATGGGCAAGCGCTTCGCCAGAGTCTTCTGGAAGGAAGCTACCAACCTCAACCGGTACTTGGTGTAGAAATCCCTAAACCTAGTGGTGGCGTAAGGCAACTAGGTATCCCAACCGTGCTTGATAGAGTTGTCCAACAGGCAATGACCTCAGTACTGTCAGATATCTATGACCCCAAGTTCTCCAATAGCAGTTACGGATTTAGACCAAACCGCAGTGCGCACCATGCATTAACGGCAGCCAGTCATTACATCCGAGAAGGTCGAGGTTATGTTGTAGATATCGACCTAGCGAAATACTTCGACACAGTGAATCACGATAGACTGATGTACAGACTGTCACAGGACATCAGTGATAAACGAGTGTTGAAGCTCATCAGGTCATATCTACAGGCAGGCATAATGCGAAACGGGATGGTTGAACAGAGACAAAGAGGGACACCACAGGGTGGACCATTATCCCCGTTGCTATCCAATATCGTATTAGATGAACTGGATAAAGAGTTAGAGCGCAGAGGGCATAAGTTCTGTCGATATGCAGACGACTGCCAAATCTACGTTCATAGTGAAGAAGCCGCTTATCGAGTTAAAGAGTCGATAACGGAGTTCTTGGAGCAAAAGCTGAAGCTCACGGTAAATCGAGAGAAAAGTGGTGCGACAAGAGTGACAGAGCGGACTTACTTAAGCCACCGCTTCGGGATAGATGGAACAATCCATCTATCGAAGGCAGCACAAACTCAAATGAAGAAGCGAGTGCGGCAGATAACGAAGCGAAACCGAGGGCGAGAGTTGCAAGCAGTCATAGCGGAATTAACTCAATACCTAAGAGGTTGGCAACACTACTTCAAACTCGCCATACGGAAAAGCAGCTTGCAGCGCTTAGACGAATGGATACGGCGACGGCTACGATGTTACCGCTTAAAACAACGCAAACGCAGATACGGCATAGCGACATGGTTACAACAACAAGGTGTAACGGAGCGCAATGCGTGGAAGGTAGCGATGTCAGATAAAGGGTGGTGGCACTTGGCCTTAACGCCGCAGTTAAATCACGCCATGCCAATAAAATGGTTCGAGGAGTTGGGCCTGTACTCATTGCGAGATGGGTATGAGTCACTGAAAATATATTCGGAACCGCCGTATGCGACCCACGCTTGTACGGTGGTGTGAGAGGACGGAGGCCGTGAGGCCTCCTCCTACTCGATT
>NZ_JBFRTQ010000006.1:0-41415 GCF_041474195.1 Vibrio sp. 10N.222.52.C3
TTTACTTTAATTGGTATAACTTCCTTTTTAAATGGTCCCGAATGAAACTGAAGTACTGCAGTTTTAGGCTGGTGAAGTACTTTGATACAATGGAATGATTAACTCATTTATGTTGATGCAGGGCCTGAACTGCTTGATTGTTTTCGTTGGCAACCGCTGCTTAAGGCGTACCGCCATACTCGATTGCGTTTGGCAACTGCGTCCTCGGTTTGATGCTCCTAGCTATGCCGAGCGATTAGAAAGCTTTGAATGGTGGCATTGGGATGATGAAACACTAGCAGAAATATTGCCACCATTCCAAAAAGATTGCGGTGAGTTTTTGGCTTACTTTGAGCAAGTCTAACCCCAATATATTTTAAGTCTGAAACTAAAAAAGCAGCCTAAGTGGCTGCTTTTTCGTTTAATAACTTTATAGCGGTTTAGCTGGCAAGCCGTTTAGTTCGCTAACTGATTAATTAGAAAGCTTAGCCTCGACTTGCCCAAGCGCTCGCTGGTACATAAACCATGCGCAAGTGCCGGCAAGTACATTACCTACCATGGCTCCCCAGAATAGACCTTCAATGCCAGCAAACTGCGAGCCAACCCATAGGCAAGGTAAGAAGAAAGCGAACAGGCGCAGTGCTGATATCGTTAAGGCAGTATAAGACTTACCAAGCGCATTCGAGATAGAAACCATCAGCATACAGATACCCAACGGCCCTAAACTGATAGGAACGATAAGTAAGTGGTAGTTCAAAATGGTCGAGACTTCGTCTTCGCTGGTCATGAGATTTGCCAACCCGCCAGAGAACACCCAAGTTACCAGTGCGATCACCAATTGGAATCCTAATACAAACATCACGGCAATCTTCACAAGACTACGTATGTTCCCTAGGTTCTTTTCTCCCAACATTCGGCCAATCATAGGTGGCATCGACATAGTCAGAGCAAGCACTGCAACAATCGAAAAGAACTCAAAACGTGAACCTAGCGCCCAAGCTGCAACGGCTGCTGTGCCGTAGCCTGCAAGCAGTTTGGTGGCGAGCATCGAAGAGACTGGTGGCAGTAGCTGACTGATCATCGCAGGCCCCATGATGTTTCCTATAGAACGAATACTCTTGCCGATATCAAGATCGTGCCAGTCGAATGTCATCCAATGCTTCTTAGTTACCTTAGGAGCAACGATAAAGATACCCGCACCGAACGCCAAGATGGTCGCAATCGCGGCTCCGTTGATGCCCATGTCGAGCGTGAATATGAAAATCGGGTCCAATATCAAGTTGATGATGCTGGTCGCGATCATCATCGAACCGGGCAGCATGGTATTACCATTGGCACGACACACACTGTAGAAAAAGTAGAGCAGTGCGCCTGTCCAAGAGCTTACCAGCCAATAGATCCAGTAATAATCAATGATCGGCAGTACCGTCGGTGGTGCATCGAGGAGTTGTAAAATAGGACCACGCAACAGATAGATGATGACCGAGAACAGCGCGACACTCACACTGCCCATCGCAACGACTAATCCGCCGAGCTGTTTGGCATAGCGTATCTCGTTAGCCCCAATAGCTCTCGCGATCACAGCCGTTGTCGCGATGCCTAGTCCGACTTGAATCCCGATAATGATCATCTGAATTGGTAGCGTGAAGCCTTGAACCGCGAGCGGCAGTACGCCTAACTGGCCAATAAAAGCACTGTCTACAAGTTGGAAGCTCATCAGGGAGAGCACCCCAAACAGCATTGGCCATGTCATTGTATAGAGTTGTCGGCCAAGAGAAGGCGAGGGAGTTGCGGTCGTAGAATTCATAACACTCTTATCAGTCTTGAAGGTAGGTTTGTCGTAGTGACAATCCACTCAATGAAGAATTGCGTAAAGGATAACGTAACGTTAGCTCGATACCAATAAATGTCATTAAATCTATCGATATTACCTTTGCACAGTTTCATCGGTATGTGAGCATTGTGCAATGCAACTTTATGCGTTCGCTTATTGAAATTTAAGGTGTCGTATCTTGTTTCTGAGTTTTATATTAGCGGATTGGGTCTAAAGGTTTTCCATTCGACTATTTCTAATGTTTCGCTTTATCCCGATAACTTGGTGGCGTGACTCCAACCCAACCTTTGAATGCACGATTGAAATTACTCAAGTCGCTGTAACCCACTTGCCAACTGATGTCTTGAACAGAAAGGTTGGTCTCTTCAAGTAGCTGTTTTGCTTTAGCTTCCCGAACTTGTTCTTTGGCTTGTTTAAAGAGAATGTTTTTGCTCTTCAGGTTTCTCTGCAGCGTTCGTTTTGTCATGCCGAGCATGGTCGCAAACCACTCAATATTGAACCAAGGTAGAGTCGCATAGGTGTCTATTAATATCTCGACAGCGTGATGCCAATCTTGGGTACTATTTCGTTCTGAAATGGCACGATAATCATCGGGCAGCGGAATCGAGAACGCACCGTATTGCTCTTCAAACTGAATATCAGAATCAAAGAAATGCTTAGGTAATTTACGTGCGCTGTTGTTCTTAGAGACCAACTTGGCGTGTGATGGTTGCCAGCGACTGTCAATGAACTTACGGCATAGGCTAATCACGGTCAGGGCGCGAAACCATTCTGCTTGTTCAAAACCTGAGGTCGATGGGTGATAGCAACTTCGATGACACAGCCACCACAATCCATCGCTTTTTTCCGTCCATATGGTGACGTGATTACTTAAGGTCGATATTTCAGTAATCAAGCAGCGTACCGCTTGCTCGAGAGAAGTGCATTGTTCAATTTTTCGGTCTAGCTCAGGTGACAATTGCTCTAGAGAGGCCTTACGTCCAACCTCAATCCCTATCGAATAGCCAAACTTACGCTCAAGGCCATGAATGAAGCGAATCACGTCTTGTGTAGGAAGCCATTGATTGGATTGTGTCAGTTCAATGGGTAGACCGCACGCAACGGCGACGGTGCGCCAATCCAGTCTATGTTTGTCACAATACTGAATATATGGAGCAATGTTACTGGTCGAAGTGAGCAGTATGCTGGTGGTGTTCGATGATGCTTTCATTGTTTTGTGCCTACCATTAAATGTCATCAAGTGACCTAATTAAGTGTAGCGCATCTCCCTATACTTTTCCTAACCCAAACAGGAGAACAATTATGAAACTTAAACACATTGCCGTTCTAGTATCGTTAGCGACCCCATCATCATTTGCTCTTGCAGCAAACCCAGTTGAAGAAGCTCTGAAAGTTGAAGGTGCTCAAGTTACCTTGACCGTGAAAGAGGCGAGCACAGCATTTACCCCAAGTTTTACTGACTCAGCTCGTGAGTTATTCAATAACTTTCATTGGCAGATGGGCGGCGACCACAGCGTTTACTACAACATGCACATGAGTGAGTTTCTACCAACGGCACTGGCGGCTCCAAACGAAGAGTACAAGCCTTTAGTCAAAAATATCGACCCACGACTCGCTGCACTGAAAGTTGATACTGAAAGCAAAGGTCAGTTGACAATGGATGAGTACTTGGCGGATGAACAGTTCCGTACCCAAGGCTTTATGTTGATTCACAAAGGGGAGATCGTTTACGAAGCTTACCCAGGTATGAAGCCGACAGATACGCACGTTTGGGCATCTACAGCAAAAACGACGGTTGGCACAGTGATCGCAATGTTAGTGGAAGAGGGCAAAGTCGACCCTGAAAAAGAGATCGCTGAGTATGTTTCTGAATTGAAAGGAACGAACTGGGATGGCATCACAGTACACCAAGTTCTGAACATGTCGACCGCGCTAGACAATGAAGAGACATTAGAGTCTATCTTGAACCCAGACTCTGATGTGGTGCGTTTCTTTGCGGCATCGTTTAACTCACCTCGTGCAAAAACGGGTGAAATGGAAACTTGGATGGAAGTGGCTCAAGGTGCACAGAAACTGGAAGGTGAAAAAGCCGGTGACCATTTCCGTTACGCATCTATCAACACCATGGTGCTGACTAAGTTAGTTGAAAACGTTGAGAACAAAACTTGGACTCAAGTATTCGAAGATCGTGTTTGGTCAAAAGTGCACGCACGTCAACCAATGCAATTCAACTTGACGCCAGATGGCATGGCGATCGCGGTTGGCTTGGTTTCATCAACGGTAGAAGACATGGCTCGCTGGGGAACACTATTTACACCTAGCTGGAAAGCGGTGGCTGATGAGCCAGTGGTGTCACAAGCTGTGATTGATCGTATCCGCAACGGCGGTGATCCAAAAGCATTCGTAGGTACTAGCAAAGAGAGCAGTTCACTGCACGCATACAACGAAAAAGCAGACTACAACGCATACCAATTTGATTTCATTTTCAATGACGGTGCGATGTCGAAAAGCGGCAACCTAGGCCAATTTATTTACATCGATCCTGCACGTGACTTTGTGGGTGTGATGTTCTCAACCAACCCATACCACTCAGGTTTTGGTGAGAATAAAGGCCCTGCACTAATGCGTTCGGCAGCAAAACTACTTGCTGACAAGTAATCTATTTATTACCTAACAGGATGTTCCAGGCTTCAAGGAGGAAGCAAACGACTTTCGAGAGATATAATGAAAAAGTTTGCTCTATTAATCCCGTTGAGTTTAGGTCTAGCCCTTCCTGCACATGCCGATTCAGATTCCGAACGTGTTATCGATCCTGCTGATGTCACTAAAGTTTATACTCAAGCTGCATTGATGCTGAATGGTAGTTCAGATATCCAATTTCAAGGGCAAGTTTCTGGCGGTTTAGAAAACGGTCAGCAGTTTGCCCTACTGGCCGAAGGGACGTTTGTCGATGAAAGCAACACAGCGCTTCGCGATCCAGACAAATTCGGTACAGAGTACAGCAACTCTAGAATTCAGTACTTCCACGTCTTTGAAACGGGGACGAAAGCTACGCCTAAAGTGGGTCTTTCATTAGATTATATTAATACGCGCAACAGTATTAAAAATGACTTATTGTCGGTTGGCGGTGTTGTTGCGATTAATCCAGCTTATACCGGTGGATTCCTGGTATTTCCAAGAGCAGGACTGATGACTGGTAGTATGGAGATCCCTGGCGTCACTTCATCTAAAGATGATTTAACGGGATACTCGCTTGGTTTGATTACCGCGAAGCATCTCGGTGACTCTGGCGCTTATGTGTCTTTGGTTCCTGAGTGGCAAGATCTTTCTGGTGATGATATCGACATGCAAAACTTCTCATTTAAAACATCGTTAAATGTGCCGATGAACACTGCAAGAACTTGGTGGTTGAATACGCGCTATGACATTACCAAAGCGGATGTTGATGTGAAAGGTGTGCCAATGCCGAATGGTTGGCAAACCGAAGCTTGGGTTGGTGTGAGATACTACTTCTAGCGCTCTAGCCAGCTAATTTGGAAAGAACCTAAAAAAGCCAGTCAACGTGACTGGCTTTTGTCGTTAAGGTACCGCGTGAAGCGTTACTTATTTACTTATTTACTTATTTACTTATTTATTAGCAACGTTACCTAGCTTCAACCACGTATCGATAACCGTATCCGGGTTTAGTGAAACAGAGCTGATGCCTTGCTCCATTAACCACTCTGCTAGGTCGTCATGGTCAGATGGGCCTTGGCCACAAATACCCACGTATTTACCCGCTTTGGTTGCCGCATCGATCGCCATTTTCAGCATTGCTTTCACGGCTGGGTTACGCTCATCGAAGAGGTGTGCCACATCGCCTGAATCTCGGTCGAGGCCAAGTGTCAGTTGCGTCATGTCGTTTGAGCCGATAGAGAAGCCATCGAAGTACTTCAAGAACTCATCAGCCAAGATTGCGTTCGATGGTAGTTCACACATCATGATCACTTTCAGACCTTGGTCGCCACGGCGAAGGTCGAATTTAGCCAGAATGTCGATAACCGATGCCGCTTCGCTTGGAGTACGAACGAATGGGATCATGATTTCAACGTTCTTAAGGCCCATTTCGTTGCGAACGCGTTTGATCGCTTGAGTTTCTAGCTCGAAACAGTCTTCGAATACTGGTGAGATGTAACGAGATGCACCACGGAAGCCCAGCATTGGGTTCTCTTCATGCGGTTCAAACGTTTTACCGCCGACTAGGTTGCTGTACTCGTTCGACTTAAAGTCAGACATACGTACGATCACACGCTTAGGCCAGAATGCAGAAGCGATAGTCGCGATGCCTTCTGTTAATTTGCTTACGTAGAAATCGATAGGATCTTTGTAGCCACGAATACGTTCGTTGATTTCCGCTTTTAGCTCATCCGTTTGTGCATCGAAGTTAAGCAGCGCTTTAGGGTGAATACCGATCATCTTGTTGATGATGAATTCTAGACGAGCAAGGCCAACACCTTCGTTCGGGATTTGTGCAAAGTCGAAGGCACGATCTGGGTTACCCACGTTCATCATTACTTTGGTTGGTAGCATTGGTAGCTCATCAACCTCAGAACGTTTGATTTCAAAATCGAGTTCGCCGTTGTAAACGTAGCCTGTTTCGCCTTCTGAACATGACACTGTCACGGTATCGCCATCGTTTAGGCTGCTTGTTGCTGTACCACAACCAACAATCGCTGGGATACCAAGCTCGCGAGCAATGATCGCAGCGTGACAAGTACGGCCACCACGGTTAGTCACAATCGCAGACGCTTTCTTCATCACAGGTTCCCAGTCTGGGTCTGTCATGTCAGTTACCAGCACGTCGCCTTCTTGAACCAGTGACATTTGGTCTAGAGAATCAACCAAGCGAACAGGGCCAGAGCCGATACGCTGACCGATAGCGCGGCCTTCAACCAAGACATCCGCCTTATTGTTTAGCTCGTAACGCTCGATAACGTTTTGATCGCTTTGAGAACATACGGTTTCTGGGCGAGCCTGAACGATGTAAAGCTTGCCGTCGATGCCATCTTTCGCCCACTCAATGTCCATTGGACGTTGGTAGTGCTTCTCGATGATCATCGCTTGTTTTGCTAGCTCTTTGATCTCTTCATCGTTGAGTGAGAACTCGTTACGCTCTTGAGTGTCGGTGTCGATGATATCGACTTGCTTGCCGATTTCTTGATTGGTCGAGTAGATCATCTTGATCAACTTAGAACCAAACGTCTTTTTAACGATTGGGTAGTGACCCGCTTCTAACATTGGCTTGTGAACGTAGAACTCGTCTGGGTTCACTGCGCCCTGTACAACCATTTCACCCAAGCCCCAAGAAGAGGTGATGAATACCACTTGGTCGAAGCCAGACTCAGTATCAAGCGTGAACATCACACCTGAAGAGGCTTTGTCTGAGCGAACCATGCGCTGGATACCCGCAGACAATGAAATGCCACGGTGGTCAAAGCCTTGGTGTACACGGTAAGAGATAGCGCGGTCGTTAAACAGTGACGCGTAAACGTGCTTGGTTGCTTCGAGTACCGCGTCGATGCCTTTCACGTTAAGGAAGGTTTCTTGCTGGCCTGCGAATGAAGCATCTGGAAGGTCTTCTGCGGTTGCAGATGAACGCACAGCTACAGACAATTCTTCGTTGTCTTCGATTAGCTCGCGGTAGTTATCACGGATGTCTTGCTCTAGTGATTCTGGGAAGGGTGCATCTAGAACCCATTGTCGAATCGTTGCACCTGTCTTACGCAGGGCGTCAACGTCTTCAACATCAAGTTCATCAAGTAGTTGGTGAATGCGCTCATCAAGACCTTTGTAATCAAGAAAGTCGTTAAACGCATAAGAGGTGGTAGCAAAACCATTAGGTACAGAAACACCAGCATTGGACAGGTTAGAAACCATCTCGCCCAGTGAGGCGTTCTTACCGCCGACTTTGTCGACATCTTCCATGGATAGGCCATTGAACCATAGGGTATTATTTTGCATTTATTTCTCCAGAAACATAGCAAGCATTGTAGGGATTTAAAGGCAAACGATTACGTATCAGTTTAAAAAAATGTAAATTATTTTCTAAAGCTGTGGGGGACGTAATAGTCAGCAGGGTTTTATTATCTATATTATGGTTACCATCCTACTCAAAATAATTTTAAACATTAAATAAAAAATGCAAATTGATATTCAAAGTCGTGATGTATTCTATGTTTCTGATGGAACGGCCATAACATGTGAGACTTTAGGGCATGTTGTTCTAGGTCAATTCCCTTTTAAAGCCAATGAAAAAACCTTTCCGTTTGTGGAAAGTGAGGACAAACTTTCTGATTTATTAAAAGAGATTGAAATTTCGTATCGTGATACCGGATTAGAACCGCTAGTGTTCTTTTCGATTGTGATACCTGATATCAAAACCAAATTGCTAGAAGCGCCCGCGCACTGTTATGACGTGTTAGAGAGCATCGTGCAGAAAGTACAGGATGACATTCAGATGGCGCCTGTTCCTAAGTTGCAGCGCTCACGCAGTGTAAACAAGGACTCGGTGAAGTATTTCGACCGTATTGCTGCGATTGAGTACACGCTCGCGCATGATGATGGCATCACGCTAAAAGGGCTGGAAGAAGCCGACATCATCTTGTTGGGTGTTTCTCGAAGTGGCAAAACACCAACAAGTTTGTATATGGCGATGCAGTTTGGCTTACGCGTAGCAAACTACCCATTTATCCACGATGACTTGGCACGCTTAAAGCTGTTGCCAGAGTTTGAGATTTACCGACATAAGCTGTTTGGTTTGACCATTGATGCAGAAAGGCTCACTGAAATTCGTGAGAACCGCTTAGCAGGCAGCGAATACGCCAGTGACTCACAATGTTTGTATGAATTGCAAACGGTAGAGGCGATGTTCCGTCGAGAAGCGATACCTTACATCAACACCTCTTCACTATCGGTTGAAGAAATTTCGACACGAATCTTGGAGCGAACAGGTTTGAGAAGGCGTCTGCTGTAAGACAAAGCCTTAGAGAAATAGAATGGCCAGATAAAAGAAAATCGAAGCTCGCAGTTTACACCTGAGAGCTTCGATTTTTTGTTTGTGCTCGTTGTAGTCGCTTACGAGTCAGAGCTTGTTTTCTTAATCAGAGCTTGCTTTCTTAATCGAGATAGCTTTCTAGCGAAGTAAAGACAGCTTTAGCGTTTCACTTTTCTTTTCTAACCAGCGTTCAAGTGCTGGTGGCCATGTGATGCTTGGTTCTACGCAAAAGCCACGAAGCATCGAGAAATACACCGCTTGATCGACTAGAGGCAGTGATGACTCACCATTCTCTAGATCCAGTAAGAGTTCGGCATCTTTCAGTAATGGGTTAATCAGTTGAACGAACTGAGGCGTCTTTTCTAACAGTTCTTCAAAGTTAAAACCTTCGGTCTCTTTACTGGCACGCCAAGCTTCTTTGGCTCCAGCAGAGCGATATTCAGCCAAGTCGAGGTTCCACCAACGTGGGCGTCCAATCTGTTGAGTAAGAGGGAATGCGCGAGTTTGGAACACAGTCACTTGCTCAGATGGCACACGCTGCTCATCGCTTGATTTCAAGTCCATGAAGTACGCGATGATATCTAGGCTCTCTGCCATGATAGAGCCATCGTCTTTTTGTAAGACGGGTACCATCTTTTTACCGATCAGATCGATAAGGGTTTGGGCATCATCATAATCGACAGAAACAAGCTCAATGTTCAAGCCTAGCGATTGAGCAATGTAGGAGACTCTTGCACAGAAAGGGCAGTGATCGTAAATGTAAAGCTTCATAGCTTCCCTCATTCGGGTCTTTCTTACTATAAGATGATGCTAATGTACCAGAAACTTTCGCAGACAATAAGCCTTTGTTAACAAGAACTATTCACTGCGATTAAGTGCACGGGAATATCAAGAGAACGATGAGAATAAGCACCTAGTGTAGAAACTCGTTGCCTAATTCTATTGTCAGTTGAGTGCGGTTTTATTGTAACGAGTAAGCTAATGAGAAAGCTGGTGGGTAAATGACGGGCATAAAAAAGGCTCTGGCTGCTTACTCTAATGCAGAAGAGTGAAGTCAGCCAAAGCCTCAATTTTGTTACCTTTAGTAGAGTGACTACTAAAAGGGCAGAGTGGTTAAACTATGCTTTTTTAAGATCTTGCGCTGGGTAAGTAAGCGTCATTGCGCCTTCTACCGTTGTAACGTGAACGTAGCCGCCACCAGCACTTAGGCCAGTTACTACCATTTCACCTAGTTCAACACCTTTTGTTGCTACAACGCGATCATCAACTGAAAACACTTTACACACCTTCAATAAATTAAATAAATACGATAGATATCGAACGCGGATTTAAACAGATGGGACCTCAATCAACTAATCCGGTTATTTGTCGTAAAGATTAAATTCAGTTATGTATAAATAATTATGTATTAAAAATCAGTTTGTTAACTTACGCTGTGACGTTATTTATCCGCTGGATACACTACACCAACTTGTTGGCGCATCTCTGTAATTAACTTCGCAACCGTTAAAGCGCGCAGTTGGGCCTGCGCTTGTGTTGCGTTGTCGCCAGCAATGCAGCTAGCAAAGGCCTGCGCTTCGTAACTCATGGAGTTTTCGCTTTGTGCTTGAGTAAGGTTTTCTACCGTGCCATCGCGGTAGCGGATCTTAACGTCAGTACATTCAGCGATGTGATCGATGATGATCGCCCCTAATTCACCTTGGATCTCGCTTGGCGCATAAGAGTCGCTGACTTTGGAGTGCGCAAGGGTCACATCAAACTCAGGGTATTGGAAGATCGCACAGCCATGAGCATCGACACCTGAATCAAGTAGCTTTGCAGAAGCCTGTGCGTTTTCAGGTTTGCCAAATAGCGCGACTGTCGCGGCAACACAGTAAAAGCCAATATCGACCAATGAGCCGTTAGAAAAAGCTGGGTTGAAGGTATTTGGGTTCTCGCCGTTTAGGTATTTTTGGTAGCGCGATGAATACTGGCAGTAGTTGATGTGTGCTTTATGTACCTTGCCAATCTTTTCTAACCCAAGTTGAACTTGCTTAAAGTTCGGTAGGAATTGAGATTTATACGCCTCAAACAGCACCACACCGTTTTTCTCAGCGACTTCGAACATGCGTGTTGCTTCATCAATATTTGATGCAACCGGCTTTTCACAGATAACATGCTTGCCGTGTTCCATCATGAAGATAGATTGCTCGCAATGCAGTGAGTTAGGGGAAGCGATGTACACGGCTTCTACAGTGTTGTCATTGGCCAATGCGTCGAGTGAGTCATACGTGGTTTCAACGTCAAATTCTTGGGCGAACTGTGCCGCGCTGTCTAGATTTCGAGAGTAAACCGCAGCAAGTTGCATCGATTGAGATTCGTGCGCAGCTTGAACAAACTTTTGTGTAATCCAATTGGTTCCAATTACAGCAAACTTAATCATATAGGTATCCAGTCGTTAGTCGTCGTTAGTATATTGATTCTGCAGAGATAGTAGCACTCAACGGCTGGTAATGTGCCTGAGATTTACGGAACAATTTCCCTAAACATAGTGCCTAATATTAATGTTCAGCCTTCACAGAGCGTCTGAGTTGACCAGTGTAACGGTGCACAACTAAGCCATTTTTGCTAAGGTGTTATTGAATTCAAACAAGGTGATGATATGCAAATCCGGACGGCCAAGGTAACTGATATTAACGCGATCTTAGCGCTCTCTAAGCAGATAAACCGTCAACATCATCTTGGTGCGCCTATGGTATTTGCACCAGCGTCACAAGGCTTGGCCGACAGTGAAGAGTATTGGTTAGGTTTGATGCTTGACCCACTTGGCGCTTTCTTGGTTGCAGTAGACGACAAGCAAGTCGTTGGCTTTTTAGCGGGTAAGGTAACGCAGAACAAAGGCGTCAGTTTTATTCAGCCGCACAAGGTGGCAAGGGTCAATACGATTGTGGTGAACGATCAGGTTCAGAGCAAAGGTGCTGGTCGAGCGTTAATGAAGTCTTTTAATCAATGGGCGCAGGCGAGAGGAGCGATAGAACTTAGGTTGGAGGTAATGGAGTTTAACCAACAAGCTCAGGGTTTCTATGAGTCGTTAGGAATGGAAACTCAGTCACGAACCATGTCCATGCGTTTTGAGGAGATCTAAAGGTGCGTCTGTTTCTGCCTTTATCACTGTGTTTACTGTTTGTGGCTTCGAACGCGAATGCTGAGCAAGTCGTGGTCGAGAAAATAGTCTCTGACGCGACCGCTATCGAAACCATCGTATTCGAGTCTGCACCGGCTCATTCTCAACGTGTCTCAACGTCTTCATCTAACTCAACCTCTTCCACGAGCTCAAACTCCGAGCATGTGATTATTGTGGATGATGTTCTTAACAGTAGCCCTGATGAAAAGGTAGCTCAGTTTTCTCAAGGGTCATCGAAACGTCCACCTCAAAGTTCCTCTCGACAGTTTTACAACGTACCGGATAGCGCATCTGAGATAGATTCGCTGTCGCAAGTGGTTACGTTAGTTAAAGTCGATAAATCGAAACGTAGGATGTATCTGCTAAAAGGTGAAGAGGTGATTCAGGAGTTTCGTATTGCGCTAGGCAAACAACCGAAAGGGCATAAACGCTTTGAAGGGGACAACCGAACGCCGGAAGGGGAATACCAGCTCGATTATGTGATGGAAGAGTCGGACTTTTATCGCTCAGTACATATTAACTATCCGCAACCTTCGGATATGCAATGGGCAGAGCAAAATGATGTAGATCCTGGAGGAAACATCAAAATCCATGGCATCAAAAACGGCGAGCGTCGTTCGCCGAGCTTTATTCAAAGTTTTGATTGGACGGATGGCTGTATCGCGTTAACCAATCAAGATATGGATGAGTTTCTCCAACTTGTAAAAATGGGTACCCCTATCCATATCGAATGGTAGTCATTGGTACCCAGTTTTCTTAATCACTTTCCGCAGTCAATTAGCGCAGTCAATTAGCGCAATCAATTCGCGAAACCAATTCGTAAAAGCAACGTCCAAAATTAAACGCTAAAGCCGTTACAGTAAGACTCGACCTGCACTGAATATTGCAATCACAATCAGCAATGCAATGGTGACTGGCTTAAACTTCGCTCCACCAAATCTTTCGAACAGTTTAGAACCCACATAACCGCCAAACATGCTGCTTGGTAGAAGCGCGAGAGTCAGCCAAACTACATCGCGGTCGACTAACCCAGCGATAGATGCCGAAACAAACGCAGTGGAATCAGCCAATACAAAGAAGGCTATCAGGCCTGCTCTGGCAATGTGCGGACCGACTGGGCTTGCTAATGCATGAGTGCCAATTGGAGGCCCTGACATCGAAGCCGCGCCGTTCATTACACCCGCAAGGCTTCCTAGAATATAGGGAGTAAATCTAGGTTCGCTTTTGTACTGGAAACCTTTGTAGATCATAAGTGCAGACGCAAAAATGAAGGCACTGATGATCAAGATGATCGTGTCTTGGCTAACGGATTTAAGCAGAAGTAAGCCGACTGGTGTGAAGGCAAAACAAGGGATAAATACCTTTAAAACCCAGCGCCAGTTAACGTGTTTTCGAACTTTAGGCAGTAATTGAACATTGCCTAGGAGATCGATCAACATGAAGACAGGAACCAGTTCGATAACAGGCACGAATAACGCACTTAATGGCAATGCCACTAAGGTGAAACCGAAACCTGAGAAGCCACGAACAATAGCGGCGAAAATGAAGATTGCACCCAAAATTGGGAAGGTTGGACTAAAAATGAGATCCATAAATTAAGTAACCAATGAAGCTGTCTAAATAGAGCGAGCTAATGAAACCAAGTGAGTAGCGGAATGTACTCCTACTCACTTGTGTTTGCTACCTAATTTTAAGGTTTCCCGAGAGTTAATTTTAAAGTATCTCGGGGTTGTTTTTGCAGTATTCGCTTGGTCAATCTATAGAGGTGAATTGATTCGGAAAATCAGTAAATACAGCATCTACTTTTGAGATGAATTTGAAGTGAGACGGATCGTTTACTGTGTAGCACCATGTTTGAATCTTTGCTTCGGCAAGCGTATCAAGATCATCCTGATTGACGTTTTCGTAATTCATATGACAACTGAACGCTTTCACCTGATCAATAAGCAAAAGATCGTCTTGAGAGAGCTGCTCTGTGATCACGCCAACGCGGTATCTTGGTAAGTGGTGAGCCATTTCTGCAACAACTTCATGGCTGAAACTTGAAAGCAGCACTCTGTCCGTGTCTATGTTTGAGCGGATCAGCTCACTGTGTAGAAGATCAACCACATGAGGGGCTTGGTGTCGGCTATCGACTTTTATCTCTAGGTTAACGCTGAGGTTATGTTCTTCAACAAGTTCAAGTAACTCGCTAAGTGTGAGTATTCTTTCTCCTTCGAACTGTTCTGACTTCCAGCTACCAAAATCAAGCTGACGCAGCTCTGCCAATGTGTGTTCATCAACACGGCCCTTGCCATCACTACAGCGCTCGAGAGTGTGGTCGTGGCAAACGACAAGCTCATCATCCTGAGTTTGCTGAATATCGACTTCAATCCATTTCAAGCCAAGTTTAGCGGCTTGTTCAATACTTGCTTTGGTGTTTTCTGGGTGAGTACCCGCTACACCACGGTGACCTACGATGATAGATGACATAATTAATCCTTCTTAAAGACGCACCGTAAAAACGCATTAAATATCAGTGTACTCGATTAAGCGAGGGCCGTCGTTATGCTTGTCGTCTCTTCGCGTGACTCTTGTGAAGTAAAGTTATTCGGCTGAATACGCTTCCCACGACTGTCAAAAATATGCAGGTTGGATTTATTAATGCTTACTCCGAGCGGCAGTACTTGGCATAGTGTCGTTTCTGGCGTGACGGCGATAAAGGGTTGGTCGTTCACCAGGCCATGAACCAATTGATTTGGCCCTAAAGGCTCAACCACGCTGATGCGTAATTCAAGCGGCAGCGCGTTCATGACTAAATCGGCACAAACCTCAGAGTGTTCTGGCCGAATACCAAGTGTGATGGATGTGTTTTTTACGTGGGCGTATTCGGGCAAGTACATTTGCTGGTCGCCAATTTCAAGGTAGCCGTCGTCGAGTGTTGCTGGTAAGAAATTCATCGCGGGGCTGCCAATAAAGCTTGCCACAAAGGTGCTGGCAGGCTGGTGGTAGACTTCTCTTGGTGTGCCGACTTGTTCTATTTGGCCTTTGTTGAGAACCACAATTCTATCTGCCAGTGTCATGGCTTCGACTTGGTCATGAGTCACGTAAATACTGGTTACGCCTAGCTCGCGTTGTAGCTTTTTGATTTCTAACCTCATGTGAGCGCGCAATGAGGCATCTAGGTTAGACAAAGGCTCGTCAAACAGGAACAGTTGAGGGTCGCGTACAATCGCTCGTCCCATAGCAACGCGCTGGCGCTGACCACCCGAAAGCTTGGCTGGCTTGCGGTCTAGGTACTCTTCGATCTTTAGTGTCTTGGCGACTTTCTCAATCTTCTCTTCAATTACGTGTTGGCTGACACCTCGGTTCTTTAAACCATAAGCGAGGTTTTTGTATACCGTCATGTGAGGGTAGAGTGCGTAATTTTGAAAGACCATTGCGATATCTCGTTGAGCTGGCTTTTCGTTATCAACACGGCGGCCACCTAAGTGAATCTCTCCGCCAGAGATGCTTTCCAACCCCGCAATTGAACGTAGGATAGAAGACTTGCCGCAGCCCGATGGGCCAACCAATACAAGAAATTCACCCTTTTCGATCTCAAGCGAGACATCTTTCACTGCACGATGACCATTCTCATAAGTCTTTACCAAGTTTTTGATGCCTAACATGGTAGGTGCTTTGTGCGTATGGTTGTGAGTGGCTTGGGTGTGCCCTAACGTTTGTTTTAACTTTGGCATCGGGGTGTCCTCTGTATTTTTGTGGATGGCTTGGTGAGAAGGCAGGTGAGATATCTTGTACTCAGCGAGTGATTGAATGCGGTTATCGTTCATTTGAGTTGTGTCGTTATTATTTTTCACTTTCTACTAGCCCTTTTACAAACCAACGCTGAAATACAACCACTACTAAAACGGGTGGCAACATAGCTAAAATCACCATGGCAAAAACATAGTCGTAGCGCGGTAAACTGGTTTCATTGATGTTGTTGAGTACTTGTTTGATGCCCATCACGATGGTGTTGTAGCCTTCGTCCGTGGTCATCATGATTGGCCACAGATATTGGTTCCAACCCACCACAAACATGATGATGAAGATTGCGGCAATCATGGTTTTAGACAGTGGCAATAAGATGTCGACAAAGAATCGAAACGGACCTGCGTTATCTAGCTGAGCGGCTTCTAACAATTCATCGGGGATGGTTTTGAAGAACTGCCTAAAAAAGAACGTCGCGGTGGCTGAGGCGATCAAAGGCAGAATTAAACCTGTGTAGCTATTAAGCAGCCCAAGCCTTGCGACAACTTCATAGGAAGGGATAATGCGCACTTCTAATGGCAGCAAAAGCGTCACGAAGATCAACCAGAACCAAGCTGTAGCATAAGGCAGTCTGAAGTAGACCAAAGCATACGCGGCCATCATCGAAATGATGATCTTACCGATCGCAAAACCTAGCCCCATGATCATCGAGTTGGCGATCATTTTGCTGGCGGTGACTTCGCCACTGAAGCCCATGCTTTTGTTCCAAGCTTCGCTATAAATGGCCGTAAAGTTATCGCCTGGCAGCCATTGCAGGCCCTCGCTGACAATGGTGTTCGGGTTATGCGTCGAGCTGGCGAAGATTAGCCAGATAGGGACCAACATAAACAGCATCCCAGTAATTAAAATTAGGTGGTCAGAGACCTTATTACTTTTCATAAATAACTCCTGTCGCGTTAAAACCTAACTGTGATGGGCTAGTAGTGAACACGCTTTTCAACAACGCGAAACTGGATAAATGTAAGAGTGAGGACCAGCAGTAACAGCACAACAGATTGTGCGGAGCTGCCGCCTAAATCTGCGCCAACAAACCCGTCTCGATACACCTTGTACACCAACGACGTTGTGCCGCCACCCGGGCCGCCATTGGTCATGGTGTCGATCACGCCAAAGGTTTCAAAGAACGAGTAGGTGAGGTTGATGACCAGTAGGAAAAATCCGGTTGGCGCGAGTAGCGGAAAAGTAATGGTCCAGAAACGTTTCGAGTCGCTGACACAATCGAGCATCGCCGCTTCTTTTACGGCGTAAGAGATCGATTGAAGCCCAGCCAGAAAGTAGATGAAATTCACCGAAACCTGTTTCCAAACCGAAACCAAAATCAGAGCAAACGTGGCATCCAAAGGGTCGGTCTGGAAGCTAAAGTCCCAACCTATAACCGCAAATATCTCGGCAAACACGCCAATATGTGGGTTAAACAAGAAAGCACCGATTACGCCTGCAATCGCAGGGGCAACCGCGTAAACCCAAGTGAGAGTGACCTTGTAAGCGCCTTGTCCGTGAATGATGTTGTCGGCTTTAACCGCGAGCAGTAGCGCTAAGGCAAGCGATAAGAAAGAGACCACGATTGCGAACATTAATGTGAAGCCAATCGAGTTCAGATACTCGCTCGATTCGAATAGCATCTGATAGTTTTCGAACCATACGAATATCGATGAGGTGCCCCAAGGGTCTTCTAGCATGAAGGACAGGTAAACTGCCTTTGCCGCAGGGTAGATAAAGAAAACCGCAATGATGAGTATCTGAGGCGCCAAAAATAGGTAAGGCAGCGGAGAGTGAAAGAATTGCTGACGTCGTTCCACAGGGTAATCCCCAAAAATTAGTGACTGTTATCACTGTTAGTTACGGTGAGCTCTAGCGCTATAGCAAAGGAATGCATCCAGTTGAGTTGTAGTTTTTGGAGCAAGAAATGGCGCTAGTGAAGAATCTCCTCACTCCTTGCCATTACGTTTTTAATGACGCAGTGACAAGTGGTGAGGAGCAATGAACGGCTTTGGTTTGTTAAGCCTTTAGCTCAGTAATCTGCTTTGGTTAAAAAGCCAAATTAGTTCATCGTACGAGCGAAGCGTTTCAGCAGTTTGCTGCTCTCATCTTCGACTTTATCTAGGCTATTCTCGACGCTAGAGCGGTCAGCGAAGATATTGTCGAACTCACGATGCATCACTTCACGAATTTGAGGGTAGTAACCTAAGCGGTAGCCCTTAGTCCATTCGCCCGATTTTAGGCTTAGCTGCTTAACGCCCACTTCTGCATCTGGTTGTTCGTTGTAGTAGCCAGACTCTTTCGCTAGCTCATAGGCAGCCGTTGTTACAGGTACATAACCAGTGGTTTTGTGCCAGTAGACTTGAGTTTCAGGCTTAGTCAGGTAATCAAAGAACGCTGCGACACCTTTGTCTTGTTGTTGGTCATGGCCATTGAGTGCAAACAGAGCTGCGCCGCCAATGAAGGTTAAGCCTGCGTCTGGGTTAACCGATTTCCAGTATGGAAGGTATGTGGTGCCGAGTTCGAAAGGTACGCGGTTACGTAAGCCACCGAATGAGCCTGAAGAACCCATCCACATCGCCACTTCTTGGCGCTCGAAAGGGGTTTGGTTTGCATCCCAGTCGCTGCCGTAATACTTGTAGTAACCTAGATCTGACCACTCTTTCATCTTGCTAACGTGCATCATCATGTCTTTGGTGTTGAACATGATCTTAGTGGACAAGCCATCGTAGCCGTTGTTTTGATCTGCGACTGGCAGGTTGTGGCGAGACTTTAAGTTCTCGAACATGATCCACGGCGTCAGAGATTGAGAAAACGCGATGTGTCCTTCAGCCTTCAGTTTCTTAGCGACCACTTCTAGTTCTTCATAAGTTTTAGGCGCGTCTGCACCCACTTCCGCGAGAAGATCTTTGTTGTAGTAAAGAACCGGTGTCGAACTGTTGAAAGGCATACCAACCATCTTGCCTTGGTTGTCGGCATAGAAGTTACGAACGCCCGCTAGGTAGTCGTTTGAATTAAAGTTGTAACCCGACTCAACCAGAATATCCTGTACCGGTTTCGCGACGTCTTTCGCGTTCATGATGGTTGCTGCGCCTGCATCGAAGACTTGCAGAATATTGGGTGCTTCACCTGCTCGGTATGCCGCGATACCGGCTGTTAAGGTCTCTGTGTATGAACCTTTGTAGATTGGCGTGATCTCGTAATCATCTTGTGACGCATTAAAGTCGGTCGCAATTTTGTTTACTGTTTCTCCAAGCTGGCCGCCCATTGCGTGCCACCAAGTGACTTGAGTCGTTGCGAACGCTGGCATTGCCGCTGTCGCAGAAAGAACGCCTGCCAAAATTAGCTTATTCATCTTCGTTTCCTTTTGGATGAAATCGATGTCGAGGTATTGGATTAGAGTGTTAACGAGACGGTAGGGGTGTCGTTTGAAGCTATCTTGAACAGGGCGTATTTCACTTAAGTGGCTAAACCGTTTCACTGATATGAAAGATTCATTTCGATTTCATTTAAGAGAAAGTTATTGATGGTTTTAATATTTATTGCGTGCGGTTTTTAAGAGGTATGTTGTTCAATACTCGCTCAATATTTGTTCCATAAAAAAGCCTCTCGAAGGAGAGGCTTTGAATAAGCTAGAGCTTGTTATAATCGGCTTTGTTCTAGTGTGCGATATCGAGTTGGTTGTCTTTCACGCCGTTAATACGGAACCAACCTGCAATACTGAATCGCTCTGTGTTTGTCGGCAGTACCTCGTGTGGGAACTGTTCAGATAAGAACACAAATAAGCGGCCTGACTTTGGTGGAATGGTCGCGATGTGGTTGTCTTTTAGGTCGTAAACCACAAGTTCACCAGCGTCTTCTTCTGTCCACTCATCATTCATATAGAACACAGTGGTCAGGCGGCGGTTTTCATTGCCCTTGAAACAGTCTAAGTGCTTCTGGTAGAAGTCGCCTTTTTCGTATTTAGCAAAGTGCGCTTCGTACTCGAACAGACCCAAAAAGAACGCTTGGTTTGCCGCTAAACGAATTTGTTCCATTTTGTCTAGGAACAGAGATGCTGGCTGACCCATATCGCGGCGCACCCATTGAATCTTGTCACTACGAATGGTCGACTCTCGCGTTACTTCATCGTTACGGCCAATCCTAGCCTTTTTCCAGTTCTCTGGAATGCAATCCCTCAATGCCACCACTTCTTCTTGAGTTAAGAAGTCATCCCAAACGAAATAACCTTGGGTAGAAAGAGCATCGATTAATTGGTTCATGTATAGCACTCAGACAATAAATTAGAGGCGCATATATAGTCCTAATAACTCAGGCCAACAAATCA
Organism: Vibrio sp. 10N.222.52.C3; assembly: GCF_041474195.1. NCBI lineage: Bacteria > Pseudomonadati > Pseudomonadota > Gammaproteobacteria > Vibrionales > Vibrionaceae > Vibrio > Vibrio sp. 10N.222.52.C3. The sequence goes on from NZ_JBFRTQ010000006.1 coordinate 20,108, forward strand.
CATGTTTTGTCGTCACGATAAAACATGTGGAGGCTAGAGTAGCAAGGCCTATAGAGTAAGGTTTACGGCAATGCGGGCATTCGATAATGCTGAAAAATATCGGATGAAATTGATGGCAATCTTTGGAATCTGTTCCCGTTGCATTGAGTTGAATTGGCTTTGAGTAACATTGAATTTGAGTGATTTAGTGGATTCCAATAGAAATCTTGATTCGAGTTCTCTATCCGTTTTTAGATTGTTGCTTTTAACAAAATGATCACAATTTAAGTCGAATTTGCTATTGTGTAGGTCTGACCAGTTGTTTTATCACAAGGAGCGGTTTTGCAACTCCATACCATCAAAGGTTATATCCAAGACATGTATCTCGTAGAGTACCCAGACAGGTTGCTGTTACTTGATGGCGCGTGCCGTGCGGATATACCCCATCTTAAAGCTTTCATTGAAGATGAGCTTGGCCGTGAATTTAGCGACCTACACACTGTAGTTGTGACGCACATGCATCCCGATCATGCAGGCGCTGCGCATACGCTCAGAAAGCTGACGAACTGTAACTTGGTGGCAGCAAACAGAGACAAGGATTGGTATCACGGCATCGATGGCATTTTGATGCACCTGACCGACTTAGCGCTTGCTAGGTGGATGGCGAACCGCTTAGGCAAGCCTAAAGCAAACCTATGGTATTCAAGAAAGTTAAAGCCGGATTACAAGCTGTCTGATGGGGATAGCATTCCGGGATTTGATGATTGGTTGGTTCTAGAAACCCCGGGCCATACCGACCGTGATCTTTCTGTCTATTGCCCATCACACAGCGTGGCTTATGTAGCCGATTTAATGGTCGAGGTTAAGAAGAAGCTGATTCCGCCATTTCCTATCTTTCACCCTAATAAGTATCGAGCGTCTGTATCGCGTATTTACGACATGCAGCTTGATACCTTGCTGGTGGCACATGGCGGGCGAGTCGATTTCAGTCAGAAGGCTTTTGAACATCTGCTGATGAGTGCCCCAAGAAGGCCTGTTACACATTGGCGAGTGACGAAAATCAAAACCAAGAAATTACTGTTATCGATTGGGCGATTTGGTTTTCAATCTCATGGTAAATCGAAGAAATAGATCAGAAGTCTGAATGCAAAGTCGTGTATTCAGAGCTGAAAGTAGAAATAGAAAAATAGATAGCAATAAGGCCAGTCATGAGACTGGCCTTATATCGTTGTGAGTAGCTTTAGTTATAACCTGTGGAGCGGTTACGATGACTCGGATTAGTGAGTCAGCAGGAATTCACCCGCAGGGTCAACAATCACTTTGTCACTCATGCCTTGACGTCCAAGCAACATCATGTAAGTCATGTCTTGACGGTTGCTTAGCGTGATATCGATCGGCCATTGTTGGCCACCGATTCTTAGCATGGTTTCAATCACGCAACGGTGTTCAACTTCGCCGTTAGATGATTTAATTTTCTTACTTGTTTTCAGTTTCGCCTTGCAGCGCACCGTCTCTTCTAGGTGATAAACGTCTGGGTGAAGGTCGAACTCTACGAATTTCTCACCATTTGATTTAACACATAGTAGATTGTCTACGTGTAGAGAAGAGGTTTTAGCCCCTGTATCAACACGTGTATGTAGTCCAGTTATCCCTAACTCTGGTAAGCAAAGTGCTTCGGTATTCCCTATGATCATTTTATTGTTCATTTTCTTTCCAATCATGAGTTATCGGTATTCAATCAGCCCTTGCCACGAGTACGGTTAGCGTTTGGTTTTGCATTCTTCTCGATGAATTCGAAAATCATGTCTGCTACATCTTTACCCGTTGCTTTCTCGATGCCTTCTAGGCCTGGAGAAGAGTTTACTTCCATTACTACTGGGCCGTTCTTAGATTGTAGGATATCTACACCACATAGGTTTAATCCCATGATTTTCGCTGCATTGATTGCTGTTGCGCGCTCTTCTTTGGTTAGTTTAACCAGCTGAGCAGTGCCGCCACGGTGCAGGTTAGAGCGGAATTCACCTTCACCAGCTTGACGCTTCATTGCAGCAATTACTTTGTTGCCAACAACAAAACAACGGATGTCTGCGCCATTTGCTTCTTCAATGAACTCTTGAACCAAGATGTTCGCTTTTAGGCCCATGAACGCTTCGATAACGCTTTCTGCTGCTTTGTTTGTTTCTGCTAGTACAACGCCGATACCTTGAGTGCCTTCAAGAAGCTTGATCACAAGTGGCGCGCCGCCTACGTTTTTGATCAGGTCTTGAATCTTGTCTGGGCGGCTAGCGAAACCTGTTTTTGGTAAGCCAATACCTTTACGAGACAACAGTTGTAGTGAGCGCAGTTTGTCGCGAGAGCGACTGATTGCTACTGACTCATTGATACAAAAAGTGCCCATCATTTCAAATTGGCGAACAACCGCAGTTCCGTAAAAGGTAATGGAAGCGCCAATACGTGGAATAACAGCATCGTATTGAGGTAGCTCTTCACCCATGTAGCGAATCTTCGGATTGTTACTCGCGATATCTATATCACAGTGCAACGTGTCGATAACATCGACCTGATGACCACGTGCTTCTCCAGCCTGCTTTAGACGAGCGGTAGAGTATAGATTTTCGTTGCGAGAAAGAATTGCGATACGCATGGCGTTTCCTTAGTTAATACCTGATTGGTAACTGCAAATAAATTAGTTGTTAGCTGAGCTTTCAGTTTTTTCTGAGGCTCCTTGCTTGCTTCGGGGCGAACCTTAAGGCTTTTCGTTCAACTAAGAAAACGAATTAAATTTGTCGAGTCGACAACGGAAATTTATCGATTGTGTGAGCTATTGGTACAGCAGGCTTGAGAGGGGAATTGGAATGGAAAAGCGAGTTGAGACCTAACTCATATTGGGGGTAGGAGCATATTAGGTTGTACCCAACTCGCGTTTACTCGGTGCTAAAAAGTGTACTAATAACGCCAGTTACATAGATCTAAAAGTGTTCGTAGTGCTTCTCTTTCGAGCTTACTGCAGGTGCTTTTTAGCTTGTTAAGATAGTATTTTCTCATGGTCATTACTCTCTCTGGTTAGGCTTTATTTACAACCTATGGTTTGTTGCTGACCCGTTCATTATGGATAATTAAGAGGAACTAAAAAACAGATGTTATTTTTATTGGTTGTTCCTGTTTTGGTCGCATTACACTACTTTTTGATGAATGTGTTTTATAATGGGCTTAATTAGGAAGAGCTATCTTTAAAAGGTTCATTATTTGTCTGATCTAAACATGATGCGTTACTACACGCGGCTAGAGTCGTTCGAGCCAAACATTTCTCATTCAGTCACCCTAGCCGAAGTAGCGGATATGCTGTTTACAAGCTTGCGTCACGCTCGAACCTTACTTGGTAAGATGCATCAAGCTGAATGGGTGGTGTGGGAGCCAAAAGTTGGCAGGAATCAACGCTCTAACTTAACACTGCGTTTTAGCAATTCAGAGTTGGCGCAGCATGTTGCAAGTAAACTGATAGAGCAGGGCAAGTACGAAAAAGCACTTTCCATATTGGATAATGACCGCGCTGTGTTTGGTTCTTTACTGCAAGAAACTTCCGGCGCGACCATGCGTGAAGGGCTTCTGCACGTTCAATTAACCTATAAGCGTAAGTTTGAGGATTTGTTTCCGCACCATATACACCGCAGTAGCGAACGATTTTTGATCAGACAGGTTTTTAGCTGCCTAGTGACGTGTAATGGTAAAGGTGAGTTAAAGCCTGAATTAGCTCACCATTGGGAATATAACACTGAGCAACTGGTTTGGACTTTCTATCTGCGCCCGGGACTTACTTTCCATGACGGGCAACCTGTGGATGCTAAGCAATTAGTTTCGATGTTTTCTGCGTTGCAAACCTTACCTTTCTATCAGACAGAGCTAGCCCATGTCGCTTCAGTTTACAGTGAGCAGCCATTGAGGATCAGCTTTCAACTCACCAAAGCAGATACCGGCTTTGCTGGTTTACTTGCTGGCGTTAAATATTCGATTCAACCCGCAGCGCAAGTCACCCGTGAACCGTCGCCATTAAGTACCGTGTCCCATGCTGTTATTGGAACCGGCCCATTTAAAGTGGTTGATGCCAACAACGAACGAATCAAGCTCGCCGCATTTGAGCATTATTATGGTTGTCGCTCGTTAACCGATGAGGTGACCATCTGGCAGTTTGAGGAATCAATGACGGGCACTGCTCGTTTCGATGATAGCCAAATGCACGTATCGCCTTATGAAGATTCTTCTTGCTTCCATCAATTAGGGAAAAGCGATGCGGACCTTGTTTCAGCAGACACAGACGGCCTTCGTAGCCGAGTCGAGGATGGATGCTTGTTTATCCTGTTCAATCAGAACTCAGCGGCTAGCCCACTAAATAATGAGCAGCGCAAATACCTTTCACAACTGACCAACCCACAAGCGATTTTGTCTCAGCTGGAACACAACAAGGGTTTGTTTAGTGTCTCTTTAGCTCAAAATATACTGCCAAGTTGGCAGAAATTGTATCGAACGCCTTCGAAAGAGGCACAAATGCCGGAAAAGATGAGTATTGCGGTTTACGACTATTATGCGTTGTATCGATGTGCGATTTGCGTATCCGATATACTCAAACGATATGGTGTGGAAGTTGAGGTGAACACCTACAGTTTTCGAGAGTTGGCGCAGCTCTCTCAGAGTGGCGAGTTAAAGGAGGACTTGGTGCTGTGTAACTTGAACCTCGATGACAATGCCCCGTCTTCGCTGTTCTCGTGGATGATGAACGACCCTGTATTGCATTCCGCGCTCGGAGAGATGAACAGTGATTGGCTTAAACAGCGCTTAGATCATCACAAAGCCTCAGTTGAACTGCCGAATTACTTGGCAGAGTTGGAGCCTGTTGCATCGACGTTGATTTCTGATTATTGGCTAGTGCCTATGTTCCATCACCTACAAACCGTGCGTTTTCAAGGCATTTTGAAAAACGTGGCCATTACCAACTGGGGATGGCCAGATTTCAAGAATGTATGGTCTGCTGATTAACCTTTCTGACTAGCTAAATAACTAAGTTAACTCGTTGCCAAAGTTGGTTTTTCCAAAATCGACTTTGACACGCTTACGTCTAGATAAATTAAAAATTACACTCTGTGGTTTACTTTTTGGTTTTGGTATGTAAACTAGTCAGTGTAGTTTTTGAGTTGGGTCTTTCCCAACGGTTGAAGAGATACCAATGAAAAAATATCTATTACCGATTTTAGGAGTACTTGCCGTGGTCGCTATCGTAAGCACAGGTTCACAATCAAATGACAATCTAGATAAGCTTCCAAAGAAGTTTGCTAACAGTGAGTTAGAGTACAAATCGGGCATGTCTGATATTTTTTCAATCTTGAAAGCGTATGTAACCGTGGAAAGAAATGAGCCAGTGCCACGTGCTGCATTGCCTTTGATTCCGATGACAGCCGAGCAATTGATCGAAGAGACAGAAGACGTTGCGTACCGCTTAGGTCACTCAAGTGTGATGATGAAGCTAGATGGCAAGCTAGTGATGACTGACCCTGTGTTCAGTGATCGAGCATCACCAGTGCAATGGATGGGGCCAAAGCGCTTTCACCCAACCCCAATCTCACTGCAAGATCTACCTGACATCGATGTGGTAGTGATCAGCCATGATCACTACGACCATTTAGACAAAGGTGCCGTGAAGGTATTAGCCGACAAAGTAGGGACGTTCTTAGTGCCATTAAGAGTGGGCGCACTGTTGGAAAAGTGGGGCGTGGATAAAGAGAAGATCATCGAATTGAACTGGTGGGAATCGGCAACGGCCTCAGACATTGAGTTCACGTTGACACCGACACAGCATTTCTCTGGTCGTGGCTTGCTTGATCGTGACCAAACACTGTGGGGCAGTTGGGTTATTAACGCTTCAGACAAGAAAGTCTTCTTTAGCGGTGATTCTGGTTACTTCAATGGCTTTAAAGAGATTGGCGACCGTTTTGGGCCGTTTGATTTAACCATGGTTGAAACGGGTGCGTATAATTCACTTTGGGCGGATATTCATATGTTCCCAGAACAGAGTGTTCAGGCACACATTGATCTGCAAGGTAAGGTGATGATGCCAATCCACAACAGTACCTTCGACCTTTCTATGCATGATTGGCAAGACCCAATGGAACAAGCACTGGCGATAAGCAAAGAGCGAGATGTACAAATGGTAAGCCCGGTGATGGGTGAACGTTTGGTGATCTCAGAGCCTGTACCTGTTCAGGCATGGTGGAAACTAGCATCGAATTAGAGCTGTCATCCAAATAGACATAGCTAAACCACTAAGCTGTACAACCCAACTTATACACGAAACGCCACCGATCTTACGATTCGGTGGCGTTTTTTAGTTTTATTTTTAAGATCAGCTTTCTAAGTTCTGCGCCATTTTCTTCGCAATTTTTCTGAATTGTTCTAACTCGTCTTCGGCCATGCCTTTGGTCATTCTCTTCAGCATGTCTCGATCGATATCCGAGACCTTACTCATGATCTCTTGACCCTTATCAGTCAGAACCAATAACTGGCTGCGCTTGTCTTCCGGGTTCGGAGACTTCTTCACAAGTTCCTGATTGATCAAGGCATTAATGAGCCGAGTGACCTGTGCTTTATCACGATCTAGGAAGTGTGCGATATCGATAGCGGTACATGGAGACTTCTTAGTAATGATCTTCATGACACGAATGTTCATAGGTGCGATCTCTGAGTCTAAGCTCTCAATCTGTTCGCTCATTTGACGTTTCAAAGAGTGCACTAGACGAAAGATTGATTCTAGCGATGTGTTATCAGACATAAACTATCCTTAGAAATGTAGTTGACATTATCAACTACTGTATTTATAGTTGACATTATCAACTTAATTGTTCATAAATTCAAGACAGGAAATAGATATGACGATTCAAGTAACTCTAACGCCAACTCTTCCTGAGCAAAAAGGCACACCGGTTTTATACAAAGTTTTGGTCATGATGAGCTTAATGCTGACGATTGGCGGCAGTTTAACGGCTGTGATGACTTACATGAATGTCGGATTCGGCGAGGAATTTATTGGCAACTGGCTTTCTTCGTTAGCCCTTGTTGTCGTGATCATGATACCAATGGGCACGGTGATGATGGCTTTAGTCACCAAAGCCGTTGCTAGAGTGTTCACAACTTATAGCGAGGAAGTTCGCAACCTGATCGTAGGACTGATCATGGCATTCATAATGGAGTCCATGATGGCATTTGTAACAGCGGCAAATAACATTGGATTTTCGGATACATCGGAGTTTACCAGTGGATGGTTTAATGGATTTATTGCCGCACTTCCCATTGGCCTTGCGATCATGGTCGTGATGTCGATGACGGTTAAACCTAAGCTCGAACGATTCATGAAGAGCTAGCCAAAACATTTCACAGCATTGTAGGAGATCCACATGAAAGCATTTACAGGCAAACACAATAACTACCGCATCACTATTGAAGAAGTGAGCGTTAAAGAAGACCGCGAACTTCAAACCATGCAGTTTGAAATTGAAGACAGAGAAAACATGTTCGCGGTTGTTGAGAAGATCAAACAAGACAGCGGCTTAGATGAGCAATCAGCAGCACGACTGGGTGTGGGTATCCGCTTACTTGGTCCATTGATGATGCAAGATAGAAAACATCCTCTGTTTGTTAATTTTATGCCTCACTTCAGAGACTTCATGCAAAACCTTAAGAAGACCTTGAAAGGGCAGTAAAGCCTAATCATCAGTAACACATCGAAAAGCCAGTAACGAACTTACTGGCTTTTGTTGTCTTTAAATCAAAATAATTTCAGTTGTTTGCGTCTAGAATATGCGAAAATTTATAGCTGAATTCTCGGTGTAGCACCGTTGTTGAATTGTCTATTCAAGCTTTAAAAAATCCGATATTATACTGGTCATAAAACTAAAGGTGGTATTATATGACAAATGTATTTAAACAAGCAGCTGAAGAACTGTTGAGTCGTCGCGTTGCTGGCACCAAAGCACCAAGATTGGACGAGCAGTACCGTCCGAATAACTTGGAAGATGCGCTAAAGATCCAATCTTCAATGATCGATTTGAAAAACGATAAAGTCGGCGGTTGGAAGTGCTTACTTCCTCTGGCTGAAAACAAGTTTGTTGTTGCGCCAATCTTCTCGGGCAGCGTTCAACAAGGCGAAGTTTGTGAACTGTTTGCAGACAACGATGTAGTACGCGTTGAGCCTGAAATCGCATTTACGCTTGCTAAGAGCCTGCCTGCAAGCCAAGAAGGCTACAGCGAAGAGCAAATCAACGAAGCGATTGGTTCTTGCCACATGGCACTTGAGTTAATGCAGTCTCGTTTTGCGGATGACAGCGGCGCTGAGTTCTATGAAAAGCTGGCCGATGGCCTAGTAAACCAAGGTCTATTTATTGGCTCTGAGATTGATCGCGAAAAAGCGTTCACTTCTGCAGAGATCAGTATTGAAGTGACTCAAGGCGAGCAAGTTCAAGCATTCGACGGTAAGCACCCGAATACACTGCCACCAAGCCCAATTTACTGGCTGATTAACTACATGACACGTCGTGGTGTTGATTTCCAAGCGGGTGAAGCCATTATCACGGGCTCTTACTGCGGTATCGTGGAAATGGAATTCGATAAACCAACGACCTTCCACTACGAAGGCATTGGTGAATACCAAGTAACGTTCAAGCAGAAACGCTAACTTCTAGCGGCGCACTATCTGTTATCGAAAGGCTGTTTACTGATGAGTAAATAGCCTTTTTTATTACGTGATGCTCAATAGGGTTCTTATTACTTTGCATTAAATTAGGCGTTTAGACGTCTAGACGTTGACAAGTTCTAAGTGTGACATTAGTCTGCTCACCTTCCTGTTCTATTGTGTTGTCGTTCCATGTCCAATTCAAAAAATTCTAACGCGGTAATTGCCCCTTCTGCAGTGGCGCTTATCCCTCTGATCGTTTTCCTTGCGCTGTTTATTGGCGTGGGTACATACCTGTCGCTACAAGGCGTCGATTTTGCTTTCTATCAACTTCCAGCTCCGATTGCGGCTCTGCCTGCTGTGATGTTAGCGTTGCTATTGAGCAAAGATAAATTGAACCGTGCGATTGAGCAGTTCTTAGGTGGCGTGGGTCACAAAGACATTATCGCAATGTGTATGATCTACCTATTGGCGGGTGCTTTTGCTGCTGTGGCTAAAGCTTCTGGTGGCGTGGACGCGACGGTAAACCTTGGTCTATCGGCTATCCCAACGAGCATGATCCTACCGGGCATCTTCCTTATTTCGGCGTTCATTGCGACAGCAATGGGCACCTCTATGGGTACTATCGCTGCGGTTGCTCCTGTTGCACTAGGCATTGCTGACTCAGCTGGTATGAGTATTCCTCTAACCGCTGGCGTAGTGCTAAGTGGCGCTATGTTTGGTGACAACCTTTCTATCATCTCTGATACCACGATTGCCGCGACACGCTCGCAAGGCTGTGAGATGAGAGACAAGTTTAAAGAGAACATCCGTATCGCACTTCCTGCTGCACTAATCGCGATTGTTATCTTTGCTTTCAACAGCACAGCAACTCAAGTTCCTGAAACAGGCCCAATTGAATGGCTGAAAGTCCTTCCGTACATCACTATCCTAATCCTTGCGGTATCGGGCATGAATGTGTTCGTTGTGTTGACGATTGGTATCTTGCTAGCGGGTGGAGTGAGCCTAGGTTCTATTGAGAACTACGGTATGACGGATTACGCTCAAGATATCTACGCAGGCTTTGGCAACATGCAAGAGATCTTCTTACTGTCGATGCTGATTGGTGGTTTGAGTGAGCTGATGCGTCGCCAAGGTGGATTAGCATTTCTGACTAACTTAGTGAGCGGTTTGATTCGTGCATTTGGTTCTTCTCACTCTAAGCAAGCGAATGGCCGCGCAAGTGAGCTAGGCATTGCAGGCTTGGTATCAATGGTGAACCTATGTACGGCAAACAACACCGTAGCAATCATTGTTTCTGGTAGTGTGGCTCGCCAATTAGCTGAAGAGAACGATGTATCTCCACGCCGCTCTGCAAGCTTATTGGATATTTTCTCGTGTGTGATTCAAGGCGTATTGCCTTACGGTGCTCAGGTATTGCTGTTAGGTTCGGTATTTAACCTATCGCCTTTGGATATTGTAGCTAACTCTTACTACTGTTTTGCTCTTGCAATCGTGGCTGTGGTTGCTGTGTTTATTAAACACCCAGCACGTCAAGTGGCTCAAGCTTAGTAATAATTGACCAAACTGAGTGCTCACTGGCTCTGATAAGAAGGCTCCTTAATAGGAGCTTTTTTGTGCGTGAAACTCATGGCTTGAAAATTCAATGTACGTCTTCAAATACAAGAAAACCGCCTATGTAGACGGTTTCTAATTTCGTTATAGCGGTTTTCAAGTTTATTGTAGTGTGAATGACAATTAGGCTTGAGAGCTTTAATTCAGCTTATTAGTCACGAACTCTTTGTTTCTGACCATTAGCCACATCAGGCCGCCTAGCGTACCGATGGATAATTGGATAAAGCCTAGGTTTTCAATCAGTGACTCTGGGCGGATTGAAACTAATACCATGCCAAGCGAGCCACAAATCATGCTGAAGAACTGTATCAGTGCGACGGCAGAGCCCGTGTCATGATCTTGTTGATTCAACATCAAGTTGGTCCCCGGTACTCGCATGATGATCGCCATTAATGTCGCTGGTGCAGCGATGAACATGAAGAACCAAGGGGACAGGTCGCCAATGGTTAGGGTGAAGATTCCCGCAAGCGCTAATAAAGCAAAACATCCTGAGATGACCTGTTGAACCGGCATTCGGTAGGACAACTTCATGTAAATTGTTGGACCAAATGAGGCGCACAATGCATTGAATGCGAATGCGTAACTAAACTGTTGTTCGGTCAATCCAAAGTGATCGATGTAGATATAAGAACCCGCCGCAAGAAAGCCCATCAACGCCATCGGTATGATAGAGAAAATGACCAGTAGCTTGAGGAACGAGCTGTTTTTCATGACCACGCCCATTCTTCCCCATGAGCGGAACATAGAACCTTGGTATTTGGTTTCGAGCGTTTCTCGATAGCAGCAAGCTAATACTGACGCAAATGCACCAAAAATGGCGAGCGTGACAAACATCATTCGCCAAGACGCAATTTTCAGTAGAAAGGCACCAAATACAGGCGCAACCATTGGCGCGATGATCACCAGTGACATGATAGTCGCCATGATCTTTTCACGTTCTCGGCCATCATAAAGATCTTTGACAATGGCGGTAGCGATAACGGTGATAGCACTACCAGCAAAGGCTTGGAATACACGAGCACCAATTAACTGTTCGATGCTATTGGTCATCGCGCACAATATGCTCGCGACCATATAACCCGCTAATCCAATTAATAGGATCGGCTTACGACCGAATTTTTCGCTGAGCGGCCCCCAGAACAAAAGACCGATGGCGTAAGTAACGAAGTAGCTGCTCAGGGTTAGGTTGACCATGGATCGGTTAGTATTAAACACCTCGACCATCTGCGGAAGCGCAGGTAGGTAAAGGTCGATGGTCAATGGAGGGAAAGCACTTATTATGACGAGAAAAAATAGCATACCGGTCTTTCCCAGTACTGGTTGTGGTCTCTTCAAGGTGGCTCTCCGTTGTCCAAAATAGGTTTTTAATTGGTGTGATATTGCTATACAGAAGGCTAAGGCACGTCAGACAAGAAGGATAGAGTCGTTCAAGAATATGGTGAAAGTAACGATGAACTTATCTCTAATGAGTTCGAATCTACGAAGTCGGTCTGTGCACTGAATTGTATTACAAAACATTATTGCTTTTATAGCTAACGAGTTCAATCAGTTAGTAGCAGTGTAGCTTGTAATCGCCAGCGACACATTGTAATGATTATCGACTTGGCTTGTTATCTTTTCTTTGGGCGTTTTTCGACTAAACCGTTACGCTCTAAACCACGTCGAACGCTGCTGCATAGTTTACCAAAGCGGCGCAGTTCTTCGAAGTTAGGGCCTTGGCCAATGGAAATACTGTGCTCCCAATACATTAACTCGCTGTCGACCATCTCAAGTAGTTTCTTAGAGCAACCCGAGCAATTTCCTTTTGGACCATAGATAAACGTCTCTGACTCGTAAAGTGGGAGTTCGTTTTTAACTTCTTCAATTAAGTTAAGCATTGCCGAGTTTAAGTCTGGCTTTTTGGATGTAATTGGCTTCAAGCTTGGTGCTTGAGCTGCAATTAATGGGGAAGTCAGTTTGTTAGGTTGTAAATTCAAAGCAGCTGATGACATATCAAAGGCCTCAAGGAGAGAAGAAGGTGGGCATGCTACTCTTCACAACAAAGTGAATCTTGATGTAGTGCAATAAGCGTGGAGATATACCCAAAAGAGGTAGGAGCCACAAGCGGTTGTGACTCCTTATCAAAGCTCGCTACTAATGAGAGATTTTAGAATTCAGCGTCGAACTGGAATTCCATCCACTCTTTGGTGACTGGGTGGTGCAGCGCAAGTCTTTCTGCGTGTAAGTGCAATCGGTCGGCTTTATTGCCATACAAGCCGTCACCGACGATAGGCATGTTAAGGCCTTCTTGGTGTGAACAGTGAACACGCAACTGGTGTGTACGCCCTGTTTTAGGATGCAGGTAAACCTTAGTGGTTTGCCCGTTTCGCTCAATCACTTCCCATTTGGTTTCTGCTGGCTTGCCGTGTTCGAAGCAGACAATTTGACGAGGGCGGTCATACAAATCACCACGCAATGGCAGTCGAACATAGCCTTCATTTTCTGTTAGAACGCCTTCAATCATTGCCACGTAACGCTTTTCGACTTCACGAGTAATGAACTGCTTCTGTAAGCTCTTGTTCGCACGTCGTGTGAGAGCGAAGATTAGAATGCCAGAGGTCGCCATATCCAAACGGTGGATAACAAATGGCCCTTCAACATCTTGGTGCATTTCTTGAACACGAGTGTAAGCTGAATCTTTGATGGTTTTACCCGGTACGGATAGAAAACCTGCTGGTTTGTGTACCACAACGATGTGATCGTCTTGGAACAGGATATCGAGGTCTTTGCCTTCAGCTGGGTTTTCTAGCAATGGGTTGGGATCGACTTCTAAGCCTTTCATCATGTGACCTAAAATCGGTACACACTTACTTTGGCAAGACGCGTAGTATTTCTTGTGTTTACGGATTTCCGATTTCGGTGATCGACCCCACCAAAATTCGGCTAGTGCCAATGGTGTGTAACCGTTTAAATACGCGTATTGCAAAAGCTTGGGTGCGGCACACTCGCCAGAACCTGCTGGTGGTATCTTGTTTGGCGTGTCTTCAAAGATTTGGTTCAGATCCTCAATGTTTCCTTCCGCATTCTGGAAAGCGTATTGTGAAAACAACTTGTGTTGAAGCTGATGAGAGATGTGCGCTCTTTGATCTTTTAGCTCAGCCAGTTGAGTGGTGAAAACATCCACTTTAGCCTGCAACACTTGCAGAGTCTGTTCCCAGTTGAGCTTTAGGTACTTCTGCTGGTTCTTGTCGGCAACACTGGCTTTGTTTAGCTCGTTATTTAGCTGTTCGAAAGCTTGCTCATCAAGGTTTACTTTACCTTGTTCACGTTTTTCTTTACGCGTTTTTCGGCCTTCAATAATCAATAGTCGTTGAGCTTCAATCTCTTGCTCAGCTTGCGCTTTTTGCTGTGCCAGTTGCTCGCACAATTCAAGGTATTCAGTATTTGCTTGCAGCGCTTTAAACTCAGCATTTACTGCCATCATGTCGGCTGTGTCTTGATGGAAAAAGCTGTCGCTGCTCAGCATGTCGAACACGGGCGGTACAAAGTGAGGTAATAGGTTTTGGTCGGCGATTTTCCCTGAAAAAGCAGAGAAGTAACCCAATTCACCTTCTGGGCTTTTCACCAGTAACACACCAAACATTTTGCCGCGACCAGCGTCAGAATCCAGTCCGAAGTCATGCTGCCAGTCGGTTTGTGTTTCTAGATATTGTTGAAGCTGATGAGAGGCTATTTCACACAGTGGGTGCGGTTCGTAGTAGAACGGGAATGTGAAACGCTCAGGCAACGAATATGACTCGATCGGCTGTTGAAAACGAGTGAAGCAATGCTCAGGAGTATGGCTGTTTTCTGAGTCGTGCGTTGGTTTTGATGAGTGCATAGTCGTATTAATACTTATATCGTGGTGATAAATGGTTGTGAGTCTACTGTGTATGTTTAAAGGCTTTAAACACAGTACAAGGCGGCGATTCTACTCTTTATCGAAATACGCCTCAAATAAGAAATGGTTCTATTACAGGATAGCTAAGCTAGATGGTTAACACTGAACCCATGAGTTATGGCTTGAACGCCATTAATTGATGAGTAACTTCTCGTTTTTAATCATAGAAGACAATCTAACAAACCAAGGGTGGTAGCCTTGCCGCCCTCTTATTAAAACTAAGGTAACGTTATGATTCCACTCAATACTTCGATTGTTTCCGGTGTCGCTATTTCAGAGAGCGACGGACAAATGAAAATGCTATTAATGAAGCGTGTTAAAGGTGAGTTTTGGTGTCACGTCGCAGGCTCGATTGAAGCGGGTGAAACAGGCTGGCAGGCTATCGTGCGCGAGTTTGAAGAAGAGACCCAAATTAAAGTGGAAGCTTTGTATAACGCGCAGTTTCTGGAGCAGTTTTATGAGGCGCACGTGAATGTGATTCAGCTAATCCCTGTGTTTGCGGTGCTATGCCCACCCAACCAAGCGATTGAACTGAATGACCAACACACCGAGTACCGCTGGTGTAATTTAGAAGAAGCAAAAGCGTTAGCGCCGTTCCCCAACCAACATGCCGTCTACGATCATATTTGGTCGTATTTTGTCGATAAGCCAGTCAATCCGCTTTATCGAGTGAAATTGAACTAATACTGGCTGTTTAAGATCTAGGACTTACCAAGGTAAGGGGCTAAAAAGGTGCTCACTTGCGCTTGGCATAACCCCACATCTACCTTCACACCGTGCGATTCAAGGATCGCAACACCACGACCATTATTGCGAGGGTCTGGGTCTAGCATCGCCACGACTACGTGTTTTACACCTGCTTTAACCAATGTATTGGCGCAAGCGGGAGTTCTGCCAACAAAAGAGCATGGCTCTAAAGTTACGTAAGCGGTAACCCCCTCCATTGTTCCGTCCGTTTTGTCGTTATAACTATTCAGTGCTTCAACCTCGGCGTGGTTTCCGCCGACTTTTTGCGTGTACCCAACAGACACCACCTTATCGTTCTTCACCAAAACGCAGCCTACTGGCGGGTTTGGTTGGCAATCGGGTAGGGCTTGGCGCGAAGCTTCAAGTGCTTGCAGCATATATTGTGGGTTCATGATCGTTACTCAGTATGACGAGGGCGCAGCAGTTGGTGAAGTGCGCGTTTGGTTTGAGAAGTGGGGCATGTTCGATCTGATTGGGTTTTTAGTCAATGGTTTTAGCGTTTGAATTCGACAGCTGGTTAACTGTGACTCATCGTTAACTTGGGCCACTGGGTTAGCCAACCTTTGGATTGCACTCTTTGATCAAAGATATCTCGGCTACGCTTTGGATTGGGTGTGATTTGCAAATCAAACAAACTCTCTAAGCCAAAGGCAGAAATACACTCGATGTTTCCATGGAGGCTTTGTTTCACGGCGACGGCGGTTTCTTTCTCTGGCCAATAACTCATCGCATCCAATGAGCCTTGGTAAGGTTCATCCCCATTTCTAGTGTGCATGTAGGCTTGATTGCGAACTTGCCAATTCAGTTCGGGTAACCGTTGTTTAAGCTGAGCCTCGTATCTAAGATCCGATTCGTAAGAGGTATCAATGGGATCAAAGTAGATCACATCAATATCATTGAATGGAGTCGGGGAGGCATAACCATGCTGGTGATCCCAAACGAGGTTTCTCACAAAGCCCGCAGCGACATAACACTGCGGCAAATCCAACTGAGCGACACAGTCTAAAACCTTCATTCGTAAGGGATCTTGTTTGATCAACGTGACGATGCGTTTGGCTAGCGGATGTATCATTATGATGTCGGAACATCAGTGACTTGGTAATGACGTGTCACGTTCTGGGAGATTTCACCCCATTCAGACGCTTTTACTCGCTGTTGGTGGGCTTCGAATGCTTCTCGGCTAGTGAATTCTTCATAAACTTCAAAGCGATTAGGTTGAAGGGTGCTTTGACTGACTCGAAAAACAATACAACCAGGTTCTTCCAGTGTCAGTTCTTTGTGTACAACCAAGGCTTGTGTGACGGCTTCTAGATCGTTGTCTGGCACTAGAATATGCCCTTGCAGAATTACTTTACTCATAATTACGTCCATTTAATTACGTCTATTTAATTTGGTCCATTACGGCTTTTTTCTATCAAAAGCTCTATCCGTTACAAACATAATCCCATTTTGATGTTGTGACGTATAGGCTAATGTGGCGATTATTTGCTCACATTGAATGCATTTTTAGTTACACCGTAACTTTAGGGGCGATGTAATCAATAAATGATAAGACACTGGAACTAAATCCGCGTTGGTCCGGTCTATTAAATTAGTATCATTGAACTGTATTGATACTGAAATGAATTTGTCATCTGAGAGAACTAACCTTAATTTTGAACAGCGGCTCATAGGATTGAATTGAGCCATAGTTGATATCTAGTTCATACTTTGATGTAAATGGTACTCAAAACTCTATATATTTTGTGATTTGTATCATTGATCTGGGCATCAAACACCGTTAGATTCGAATGGTTGGCAATAAAAATAGCTCATGAAGAGCAGTTAAAGAAAAGGAAATATCCCTTATGAAAAAAATGAGAAGAGCACAGCTTCATCGCGTTCGTATCCAATACTGGAAAGACACGTCAAAAGAAGCATCAAAGAAATAAGCTTTAAATCGTAAAGCTTTAAAAGCTGAAAAGCTGAAAAGCTGAAAAGCTTAATAAAATGTAAAATGCAACAAACTGATTTCATTAGCACTCTCAACGACCTTCATCTGGTCGGCGACTAACGAAATCATCCCCAAAGAGCTGGCAGGCATTAACAACAATGCAATTCAATGTCAGCTCATTAATACCCCCTCTAAGTTTACCTTCGTTTGTTAAACCTGTTACCCCAAACTAAAGCTTGTTCCTTGTTCCTTGTTCCTTGTTCCTTGCTCCTTGTTCCTTGTTATCGCATCCCTGTACTCGTTAACGTCTTGATAATAAAAAAGCTCCCGATTTCTCAGAAGCTTTGATTTAGATTTTGATATCTGATGTGACTGCCCGATAAAGGCTCGTGCTTAGGATAGACTCTAACGTTGGAACAGCGTCTTTAAGCTCACATCGTCCGTTCTATTTAGCTTTAGGCTCAGTAGATAGCCACCAACACCGATTAGTGCGTAAATACCTAAAGATAAAATCGGCGCTTCTGCAATCGCACTTAATGGGTTGCTTGCTATGAGTACATTCATTGGTAATGACGCGATGAGAGATAGGAAGTCATTGATGCCATAGAACCCAAACACTGCGACAGAGAGGAACTTAATCGCATAGCTTGAGATGAAAATGACAAGCAATGGAGAGTTTACCAGCTGCGAAATCGCTAGAGTGACGGTTGCCAGTGGCAATAAAACCAGTGCAACTAACATCATTCGTCCAAAAAACACGACCCAGTTGCTCAGCACATAAAACAGAGATTGATGTTCAACCAATAGCGCCAGTTGTTGTTCACTTGAGACGTTCAATATCCAGAATAGAAAATCTGCGAACAGTACTAACAATGCACAGATAGCCGGAATCACCACTAAACCGAAGCCGAGTTTCACACCGTGAGTCATTGCGTTAGATACCGGCATACTTCTCCAAAACATCGAACTGCCTTCTTGGCGCTCTTTACGCAGCGTTTTAGGGATGTAAAGCGTTGATAGGATCAGTGAAATAAAGCCCGCGCCAAAGTAGATCACTGAGTTGAGGTCTTGTGCGAACTCTCTGTGGATGTCGCTCACGTCACCGTTCACTTGCATTTCGAAGAAAAACTCATGCTGCGCTGCGCCATTGAAGAACAGACTAACGAACAGTAAGAAACCACATAACGCGACAAACAGAGGCAATCGAGTGTTAATTTTGTGCTCGATGAGTTCTTTTTCTAGCATGTAAAAACTTGGATGCATTATGCCTTCTCCGTCTGTGTTGCAAGGAATAGATCTGCGAGACCAACGTTATAGATGTTACCCAGTGATTCAACCTGCGCTTTGTATTGACCTTCCAATAACCACTTAGTGGTGCCCAGGCCTGATTGCGAGGTCAGTGGGTTGAGTTTCTGTATCTCGCTTGAATGGTTATTTGCGACTTCGATAATGAAATAGTCATTTTCGATGTCTTCCATGCTCTTTTGCAGCACACAATGGCCTTGTTTTAAAATCAGAACATCCGTTAATAAATGTTCAATCTCTGAAACCTCATGGCTTGCAATGATCATGGCGCGTTCGCCGTCGTGGAACCACTCAAGTAGATGGCGATAAAAAGTATCGCGGTACAGTAAATCTAGGCCAAGTGTAGGCTCATCTAAGATCAACACTTGGGTGTCAGTCGCGATGATGATCGCAAGGTGAAGTTGTACCTTCATTCCCTTAGAAAGCTGCTTGATAGTCGAAGAGAGCTTGATGTTGGTGCTGCTTAGCGTCTGTTCTGCTTTTTGCTTGTTGAAGCTAGGGTGTACACCTTGGGTGTATCTAAGCAGTTGCTTAACGGTCATCCACTCGGGTAACACGTTAACATCTGAGATGTACGACAAGTGCAGCATGAGTTCTGCATGCTGGTGGATAGGGTGGTAGCCATTAACCTCTATCTCACCTTGATAGCTGTGTCCACCAAGCAGTGATTTGATCAGTGTCGATTTCCCTGCGCCATTATGGCCCAGCAATCCAAGCACTTGCCCTGGTTTTAACTCAAAGCTGATGTTCTCGACACCCACTTGATTTGAATAGGTTTTGGTTACGTTTTTCACGGAAAGTAAAGTACTCATGACTTGTCCTTTATATGTTGTGCTAGCTGTTTCACGAGTTCTTCGACACTCATATCAATGATGCTTAGCGTCTCAGCGATGGCTGGGATCTGTGTGTTGATGAATGATTGGTGTGCAGACTCTTTCAATTTTTGAAGTGCCCCTTCGGCCACATACATGCCTTGGCCGCGTTTTTTCTCTACCAAGCCTTCATCCACCAGTAACTGGTAGCTTTTCATGACAGTAAGGTGGTTGATCTTGAGATCGGCAGCAACCGCACGCACAGAGGGTAATGCTTGTTGCTCTAACCAAACACCTTGAAGAATTTGGTCACTGATCTTTGAGGCAAGCTGCCTAAAAATCGGTTGGTCGTCTTTCCATTCGGTCATAATTAAAACTGCATGGTGATATACATGTGTATAACACTAACCTTTTTATTCGAATTGGCAAGGGTTTTATGAAAATGGATCGGATATTTTTATAGTTGGATAAAGCATGTTTGGCGGGGAGGGTACTTGAAGCCCACATCCTTGTGGGCTTTCAAGCAGCTGTATGAGCGATGATTATTTGAATAGGCAATGGTTGCTCGTCAAGGTTTCTATTAGGGGGGCCTATTGCTCCTCTGAGTCATTGGGCCGGCTATACAGATAGCCTTGATGTAAGTTGTAGCCTAGCTGACACAAGATATATTGCTGCCTGCGCGTCTCGACACCTTCATAAATCATCGTGATATTTGATAAGCGTCCAATCTCAGAGATATTAAGCAATACACCCTGATGGTGCTCTCCTGACTCGATATCCTTAACAAAGCAACGATCCAGTTTTAGATAGGCCGGAGAGATAACATTGATGATTTCGATGTTGTTATTGCCCGTACCAAAGTCATCCAGAGCGATAGTGATACCAAGCTTTTTGATATCCTTAATGTTATCGATAACCTCACATCCATAGCCAATGTTCGAATATTCAGTAATCTCGACGACAAATTCATTCGCTTCCATCGCGGCCAAATGCTCTCTGAGCCTTGCGAAGTTCGACCCCACCAAAGCGCTCGGACACACGTTGACACCATAGATCTCATGGCTGTTGTGTAATTTGGCTTTTCTGACCGTCTCGATGAGCAAGATAGTGTGAAAGGTGAGTAAATTGGTGCGTCTCATGGTGTTGATGAAGCTTAAAACGCCAACGTTACGCACACGAGATAACAACTCGTAGTAGAGAACGCAGTTGTCTTCGGTGTTGATGATCGGCTCTTCTTCAAAGGAGATGTGTTTCCAACGAAACAGGTAGATCACGAAACCCAGAATATAGGAGCGATAAAGCAGGGTGGCGAGTATCAGAGAAAGCGCAATCCATAGTGCAACAATGTCGTCACTGTAGAAGGTGATGGTTGCACCCGTTGGTAGGGAGGTTTGATAGATAGATTTACTCTCTTCGCCAAGGTTTAAGATGTGGTAACCATTCTTCTGGATGGAAATCGAATCGACTAATAGAGGCAATAGTGAGTTCTTGTATCGAGCTTCGATAGATCGTTTAGATATTCGAGCAACCATCTCAATGTCGTGCTCGGTATCCATGAAGCGTGAATAGGCAAAGTCAGCACTATCGTAGAAGTCGTCTAATTGATTGAGCTCTATCATCTTAGAACGTGTTTTAGAGATATAGCAGGAGTCATAAGGTGTGGTCATGACGACAGAGTCAAGGTTGAGCGAGTGCCTTAGCGAGTGCACAGCCCCGTGGCTATCGCAACCGTAGTCCATGACTTCTGCGGCAATGTGTTTGGTGTTCTCACTGTATTCATTCGCAATCTTCGTCGTATAAAGGATTTGGGAAAAGTAGACAACGAATAGGAAAAAGGAAGATATGGTGAACACGGCTATCAGAGCCTTAATCAGTTCTCTATGATAGGTATTGAACATCATTTTCAACATTTCTATCTGACTGGGCTTGAATTGATTGATGTCGTACTTTGGTGCGATGCAGTTTGTAGAGCTCTTATCGAGATCGATGAAGTAACCCACCTTATAAAGGTTAGAGATAAGTTCGCTATTATTATCTATCTTTGCTTTTTTACATAAGTTTCGATACTTCTTTCTTATTGAGGCGATGATGTTTTTTAGTGCATACAAACTAAACTCTTCATCAAAATGTAATTTAAAAGACTCTTCAACATCTCGTGCAGATTGAGGGTTAGATATTGATGAGTGCTCAATAAGATATTTGAATACAAAACTCTCTTTACTATTAAGACTTTCCTCTGATATCTTATTACTGTCTCTTTTTATGTATATTTTTTCTTCATTGTAG